>JBBIJM010000024.1:0-30137 GCA_037445955.1 Syntrophobacterales bacterium | reverse complement strand
CCTGGCTTTGGGTCAAGGGGTCTATGTTGCCTTTCCCAAATCCATAACCCGAGGCATTCCCAGGGAAAGGAAGGAGAGCGGCCAATGACCGGGACCTACCCTTCTTTGGCCGGGGTCAGACCCCGGGGAAACGTGGGCGGCTGGTGCGGCATTGCCATCATTGCCATCTTTCTTGTGGTTTTTCTCATTTATCCCCTGATCCACCTTTTCTACGACGCGGTGACGACCAAAGGCGGGGCCTTCACCTTCGGTAATTTCAAGGATTTCTTTACCGATCCCTTTTATCTTCATGCGGTCTGGCGTTCCATTCTTCTGGGATTGGCCACGGTGGTAACCACGTCCATTCTGGGGGTAATCATCGCCTTCCTCCTGGTCAGGTACGACTTCCCCGGCCGGAGCCTTTTTACCTATCTTACCGTAATCCCCATCATCATGCCCCCGCTCGTCGGGGTTCTGGGATTCGTGTTTATCCTCGGCCGGGCGGGAATGGTGAATGTGTTCCTGATGGACTACCTGGGTTTTGAGGAACCGATAAACTTCATGTACGGGATCCACGGGGTGCTCCTCGTGGAAACCCTGCACCTCTTCCCCCTGATGACCCTGAACATCCTCGATTCGTTATCCAAGATCGATCCGTCCCTGGAGGAGGCGGCGGAAAGCGTCGGTTCCCGGGGCTGGCGCCGGATCAAGGACATCACCCTGCCCCTGACCACGCCGGGATTTGTCACCGGGGCGCTGCTCGTTTTCATCTGGACCGTGGCGGACTTTGCCACCCCTCTGGTGGTGGGAATTCAGGACCTGCTTGCCCCCCAGGCCTACCTGAACATCGTTCAGTTCGTGGACAACCGCCTTTTTAAAATGGGCATCGTGATATCGGCGATTATGGTGGTTTTGGCGGTGGTGTTTCTCATCGCGGCGAAACAGTACGTGGCCATCAAGGACTATTCGTCCCTGGCCTACTCGAAGGTGGAGCGCAAAAGGCTCTCGCCCCTGGGTAATTTTTTTGTGATCCTCTTTATCGTGTCGGTTCTGATCTTCGCCTTCATCCCCTACTTCGGCATCACCCTGGACGCCTTCGGCAAGGCCTGGTCCATGACGGTCCTGCCGGAATCTTACACCCTGCACTATTTCAAAAGGGTGATCATCGAGACCCCGAAGTTCATCGTCAACACCCTGGTCTATGCCACGGGGGCCACCTTGATCTGTCTTGTCATCGGGGTCCCCATCGCCTGGATCCTCGCCCGGACCAAGCTGCCCGGACGGGAGGCCCTGGATTCCCTGGTCACCCTGATCCTGGCCCTGCCGGGCACGGCCATCGGGGTGGCCTATCTGCGGGCCTACCGGGAAGACATCCCCTTTACCGAAACCTCGCTGCTTGGCCTGGGGGTCATCATTGCCATTGTCCTGGGGGTGAGGAGGATCCCCTACACCGTCAGGGGAACCTACGCCTCCCTTCTGATCGTCCACAAATCCTTCGAAGAGGCCGCGGAGAGCGTCGGGGCGAAGAGGCTCAAGACCTTCAAGGACATCACCTTCCCCCTCATCTGGAAGGGGATTTTAGTGGGGTCTCTCTACTCGTTCATCCTGGCCCTGCAGGAATCCTCCGCGACCCTGCTCCTTACCGTTCCCGGCAAGGAGGTGCTGGCGGTAGGCATCTTTAACTTCTATACCTCCGGATCCCGGAATGAGGCGGCGGCTCTCGGTTTCATTCTCCTTCTGGTGGGGGCCATCTGCTTTGTCATAATCAACAGGGTGGCAGGGGCCAGACAGGGCGGGGTATTCGGATAGGCAGATGTTTAAGGGTTTTATCTTCGATCTCGACGGCACGGTCTATAAAGGCGATCACCTCATCCCCGGGGCGGATGAGGTGATCGGCCTCCTTAAGGAAAGGGGCCTGAGGGTGGTTTATCTCACCAATAAACCCCTGGAGACCCGGGGAGACTACGCCAGAAAACTGACCCGCCTGGGCATCCCCACCGCCGCAGAAGAGGTGATCAACTCCTCCTCTGCCATGGTGGATTACTTAAAAAAGAGGGCGCCCGGCGCCCGGCTCTTCGTAATCGGCGAGACCCCCTTTCTGGACGAACTCAAAGAGGCGGGGTTTGTTCTTACCGAGGAGGCCGAAAAGATCGAATATGTCATCGCCGCCTTCGACCGGAGCTTCGATTATCGGAAGCTCAACATCGGCTTTCAGGCGATCAGGCGGGGGGCCCATTTCGTGGCGACGAACCCCGACCGGACCTGTCCCGTTGCCGAAGGGGAAATCCCCGATTGCGCCGCGGTAATCGCCGCCTTGGAGGCAACGACGGGGAAAAGGGTTGAGGCCATCGTAGGGAAACCGTCGCCGCTCATTATCGAGGCGGCGCTCAAACAGATGGGGGGGCTTCCCGCCGCCGAATGTCTCCTCATAGGCGACCGGCTCGAGACGGACATCCTGCTGGGCCGGGAGGCGGGCCTGGCCACCGCCCTGGTTTTGACCGGGGTCACCGACGAGGCAACCCTGAGGTCATCGGCCTGCCGGCCGGATTTCGTTTTGGGAAGCATCCGGTGCCTGAAGGGGATATTATAGATTCCCTCCCGGGAGAAGATGGCCGATAATCCCTTCCCACAGGAGGTCTCTCCCTTCACCGGTTCGGGCGGAAAAGGGAAGCAAATCCTCCCCCGCAGCCAGCGCCAGGGCTTTTCGGACCTCCGCTTGCCGGTTTGACCGATGATTTCCACTTAGCTTATCGATTTTTGTCAAGACATAAAGCGCAGGGATCTGCCTCTGTTTGAGCCATCGCTTCAAGGCCAGGTCATCCTCCGAGGGCTCCCGGCGGGCGTCGAGAAGAAAGACTACGAGCCTCAGTTCCTTGCGCCCGGTCAGGTAGTTCTCGACCATAGGCCGCCAGGTCGCCTTCAGGGAGAGCGGCGCCCGGGCGAAACCGTAGCCCGGTAAATCTACAAAACCGATCCGATCGTTAATCCGAAAGAAGTTTATGACCCGGGTAAGCCCGGGGGTGTTACTCGTCTTGGCCAGTTTTTTTCTGCTCACAAGACTGTTGATGAGGGAAGACTTGCCCACATTCGACCGACCGACAAACGCCGCCTCAGGCAGCGGTTGATCCGGGTAATCCTTGGGAAGGACGGCGCTTTTGATGAATTGGGCGGAGATGACCTTCATAGGTTTCCCGGGCGGAAAGAGACGGGGGAGAATTTAGGCTCGATCCTTTTCATCTTACCTGATTTCCGTCCCGGGGTAGTAGTATTTGAGGATTTCCCGGTAGGAGAAGCCTTCAGCCGCCATTACCTGGGCCCCCCACTGGCTCATGCCGACCCCGTGCCCGTAACCCCGCCCCTCCAGGCGGAGACTCTGCCCGTCGGCTATAAGGGAAAACAGGGTGCTCCTTACTTGCCTCGGGCCCACCTTCAATCTGAACTCATTGCCGGTCATTACGACCTCGCCCCCCCGGTGGGTTACCCTGATCCTGGTGACCCGGCCGGAGGGACTGGTAGAGAGTATTTCCAGAGAAGAGATCGGACCCAGGTCGTATCCTCCTCGGTTTAAGGCCTGCCGGATTGCCTCGTAATCGAGGGTGATGCCCCAGGCGGAAGAGGGGGCCTTCAGGCTGTAGGGATCATTCATACTCTTCAGATAGGGCAGCTCGACAGACCAGATATTTTTGGGATCCTCCGTGATGCCGCCGCTGTGGGCGTGATAGTAAACGAGAGCGGGTTGGGAATTCACGAAGAGGGCCTGCCCTCTCGTTTCGTTTACCGCCCTTGTGGCGGATTCCGTCTCCTTGCTGAGACCGCCGTAGACCTGGGTCATGACGGTTGCGCAAACATTGTAAGGCATTCCTTTATTCACCGATCTCAAATAGTAGGCATAGCTCCTGGCGGCGACCGCTTGGGCCTTGAGGGCCTCGAGGGGCCAGCGGGAAGGCATCTCCTGGGGAACGACGCCGTAGAGGTAATCCTCCACCGGAAGGACGTTTATCACCTCCAAACCCTGGGAACCGATTCGCACCGTGATGCTCCCCCGGTACAACTGGCCGTTTACGTCTAATGTCCCCCGGGGGCCGGGGAGTACCTGCACCTGTTTCGCCCCGGTGTCCCTCCCTCTCCAGAAGATCTTTCCCTCCCGAACCTCAAGGGAGATTGTCCTCATGGCAGGCACATCCCCGAGAAATCCATCGGCTACGGTCAAATAATCGGGACTGGCGATTTGCACCTGGGGGAGATTGGCTGCTAAAAGCACCCTGATATTATCGTCGGGAATCGGGGCGGCCGGCTCCCTGCCTTTTTCTGTAACGCCGGCTTCGGAGGCGGCATCCAGGAGAAACGCCGCCACATCCCTTTCCTCCCCTTCGGGATACCTGGCCAGGTAAGTCTGGAGGCGGTCTTTAGCCTCTCTCAGACGCCCGAGCTCGTAAAGAAGAAGCCCCGAGTTGAAGGTTGCCCGGGGGGCCTCCCGGCTCTGGGGAAAGCGTTCGATTATCTCGTTTAGGGCCTCTAGCGCCCGTCTTTGATCCTTGAGAAAATGGGCATAGATGCCGGCGATCCTGGATGCGGCCAGGGCCTTTGACTCCGGCTCCGGGGAAAGATCGACGACCAGTTGATAGGCCCCTATCGCCTCCAGGTACATCCCCTGCTCGAGGTAGGCCGACGCCTCTCTCAAAGGGAGCTTGGAATCAAAGGCAAAAATGGGCTGGGTAAAGGCGAGGATGAAAATGGCAATCGAAGCTTCCCAAGGCCGAATTTTTTTCATCACCCATCCTGTTTATCAGGGAAAAGGGGGAGATGCCGGACCAGATCGTAAGCCGAGTTCTGTTCCGTCGCCGGTCGCCCGGCCGACGGTGATGATCATTCATCTAGGACGGCAGTTGCCTGCCGCCTCAAGCGACCTAACCCGAGAACACGGACGGGCCGTCCTTAATCGTTCTCCTATTTGGTCTTGCTCCGGATGGGGTTTACCAAGCTTTTCCGGTCACCCGGAAAACTGGTGAGCTCTTACCTCGCCTTTTCACCCTTACCCACGGACCGTGGGCGGTATCTTTTCTGTGGCACTTTCCTTAGGGTCGCCCCCAGTCGCCGTTAGCGACCATCCTGCCCTGTGGAGCTCGGACTTTCCTCTCGCCTGGATCTCAGGCCAGCGATCATCTGATCTACTCCCACACCTCCCGTAACCAAAATAATTTTAATTTTCTAGAAAAACGCACCCTGTCTTAAAGCGGCGTCGAGGGCTTCGTTGGCGAGCCTGTCGGCCGGTTTATTCAGACCTCGGGGCACATGTTTTATGGTATAGCTTTTCAGGCCGAGAAGCAAGTCTACAACCTGGCGATGAAGTTCTTTCAGGCGCTCATTTTTTACCTGATAATCGCCGTTTAGCTGCTTTACCAGAAGTTCCGAATCGAGAAAAATCCGCAGACGGGAAAGGTTACGGGCCCGGGACGCCTCAAGCCCCAGGATCAGGGCCTGGTATTCGGCGATGTTGTTTGTGCAATGGCCCAGGTACTTGCCGAAACTTGTGACCTGCTCTCCCGATGGGGCCAGGATCACAACCCCGACGCTTCCCTGGCCGGGATTACCCCGGCAGGCCCCGTCGGCATATAAGTCATGGTAGATTTCAGTTGCTTCCATCGGTCTGGTCGTACCAGTAAATAATTCTCTTACAATTGGGACAGTGCGTAAGCTCGTCGGATTTTTGCAGTTCGTTATATAACTGAGGGGGAACATTCATATGGCATCCGCCGCAGACGGCCTTCCAGACCGAAACTACCGCCATTCCCGCATTGGCCTGCTTTATGATATCATATTTTTTCAAGAGATCCGAGGCAACTTGCCTTCTTAAGTTATCTATTTTCCCGTGCCACAGATCGACCGAACCGATAAGCTTCTCCAATTCCCCTTCCAGCTCGACCCTTTCCCGCTCGTAGGAGGCCAGATGGGATTTGAACTTCTCGTCCTCCCCCTTCATCATCCTCTCCGCCTCTTCGAGTTCATCGAGAATGAGAATAATCTCGCTTTCCAGCTCGCTGCAGATCCCTTCGGCGCCCTCTATCTCCTTGAGGATGGCCTGATATTCCTTGTTGGTCTTAACTTCGAAAAGGCGCTCTCTGGTCTTCCTTAACGAATCCCCTTCCTTCTTGAGCCTGGCCTCCCTTTCCCGGTGTTTCTTATGCAGGCCATCATATATCACCCGCTTCTCGGCCGCCCTGGCCTCCGCTGCCCGGAAGTCCTGGGACAGGAGCTGCAGCTTCTCCGGCAAGGCCTTCTTCTTCTCGCCGATGCTGCGCAGGACATGCTCCCCCTTTTGCAGCTCGATGAGCAATGCCAAGTCCTCTCTCAATAGTTGCCTCCTTGTTGGCCTGTTTTAACAAGGTAAAAAAAATGCACCAGCCTGTGGTGCATAGCTCCCCTGGAAAAGGGTCCCCGGCTTGAGACCGGGCGGACAATCCCATTTTTCTCACAACCGGAAGTCGTCCGAGTTGACGACCCTGCCCCGATTATCCCCGTACCTCCCATAGGATTTGTTTAACCTAACTTAATGGGCCCACCTGGGTTCGAACCAGGGACCGACCGGTTATGAGCCGGTGGCTCTTCCAATTGAGCTATGGGCCCGATGTTTACAAGTCGATAACCGTTGAATCTTAGGACCCACTGCTATATCCATTCCCGGGAGTTGTCAATATAATTTTCGCCGCAGGCCCCTACTTCTTTGCATTAGCCCGGCGGCCCGCGACTAACTTGAAATACTTCCGGGAGAGGGATTGTTCCTCCTCGCTTGCCGCTTCCCGCTTGATCAATACACCCTGATCCTCTTGCTGTTGTGTCTCTTCAAATAAGGGGTAGGAGGTCCGTTCATTTATCCCGAAACGCATCCTCAAGACCTTCTCCTCCCGGGGGGTCAGGGTTGCCAGGATCTTCCTCGTCTGTTCCGCCAGATCCATGCTGATCGTGGCATCCGAAGGAGACATGACCTTTTTGTCTTCAATAAAATCGCCAAGATGGCTATCTTCTTCCTCTCCGATCGGCGTTTCGAGAGAGATTGGTTCTTTGGCGATCTTCAAGACCTTCCTGACCTTCTCCAAGGGGTATTCCATTTTCCCGGCGATCTCTTCCGGAGACGGTTCCCGGCCCAGTTTCTGAACCAGGTAACGAGAGGTTCTGATGAGCTTATTGATAGTTTCGATCATATGCACCGGGATTCTGATGGTGCGGGCCTGGTCGGCAATGGCCCTCGTAATCGCCTGCCTTATCCACCAGGTGGCGTAGGTGGAAAACTTGTACCCCCGCTGATATTCGAATTTATCCACCGCCTTCATGAGGCCGATATTGCCTTCCTGGATCAGGTCGAGGAACTGCAGACCGCGATTGGTGTATTTCTTCGCGATACTCACCACGAGGCGCAGATTGGCCTCGACAAGTTTCTTTTTGGCAAGCTCCGCCTTCTCCTCGCCTTTTTCTATGGAGTTTATGATCTTTTTGAGACTGGCGGCAGGCAGGGTGGTTTCCTTGGTGATCTCCCTGATCCTGTTCTGGGCGTTTTTCACCTTGCCTTCATGCTTGAAGAGTTTCTCTACGGGAATCCCTGTTTCCGACGCCACCTTCCCCGCCTCCCTAGGAGAGATCCTCATTCTGCTCCAGATCTTCTCCATCTGGGTCACTGTGAGGGAGGTTTCTTCCTTGCATTTCTTGATCTCCCTTTCCTGTTGCTCTATCTGGGCGAGGTATTGTTTGAGCCGGGAGACGAATCTCTCCATCTGCTTTCTGCTGAATTTGATCTTCCGGCAGCACTGGATTATCCCCTTGAGGTTCTTATCTATTTCTCCCTTGAGCGCCTTCTTCTCATCCTCCCCTGCCTTGCCCTTCAGCTTAAGCTGGGCGGCAAGGTTATTTTCATAGAGAGCGGCCACCTTGTCCGTCAGTTTTATTATCCTCACCCGATGGATCTCCTCATCAACATAACCATCCTCGTCGTCAATGTTGTCCAGGATGTTCTTCAGGCGAAATTCTCCGCTTTTGATCCTCTCCCCGATGGAGATTACCTCCCTGATCGATACGGGCACGCTGAATACCGCGGTCATGGATTCCTTGGCGCCCTCTTCAATCATCTTGGCAATGACTACCTCTTCCTCCCGGCTCAGGAGATCTACCAATCCCATTTCCCTTAAATACATCTTAACCGGATCTCCGGTTTTCCCTATCCCGGAAAGAAGACCCAAGACATCGGTTTCCTTCGTCTCGCTCCTTTCATCGGCAGCCTTCTTGACAATTATCTTCTCCCCTTTGTCCGTATCGATTATATCTATATTCTTTTCCCCGAAGAGCATGATGATATCGTCTATCTGCTCCGACGAGATAATGTCCGACGGCAGGAGATCGTTTACGTCGTCGTAGGTGAGAAACCCCTTTTCCTCTCCTAAAGTAACGAGTTTTTTGAATTCT
Organism: Syntrophobacterales bacterium; assembly: GCA_037445955.1. GTDB lineage: Bacteria > Desulfobacterota > Syntrophia > Syntrophales > CAMTWB01 > JBBIJM01. The sequence continues at coordinate 21,707 of JBBIJM010000024.1, read as the reverse complement.
TCTGAATGGATGTCCTTTTCCATATAAGTTTCCCCCCTGAAGGTATGATAAAACGTTCCCGGTAGAGGCGCCCCTCAGGCTTGAGGCACTAATAATCGCCTCGACTTCATCCCGATGGCCAGGAACGCTTCCTTTTCCTCGCCGATGAGTCTTGACTTATCCTCAAGCAGGCGGCGGCACTCATCCCGATCCGCCCTTCCTTCCGCAGCCGCCAGCTTTCTCCCCAGGGCCAGACGTTTTTCCCGGTACCATTTTCTTACGATCTGTTTCATTATGTCCCCTACAACCTGATCGATCTTATCCTCCTCAAAGGGAAAAGGATCAATTACCGAGGCAAGCAGGGTCTGTCTTAAGACCTCATCGCTTATGCTGTCCAAAAAAGTCGAGGCATCGAATCGTCCCGGACCGACACCGGAATGATAATCATAAAGGGCCCGGGCTAAGGTCCTGGTTTCTTCCCTGGCGAAATACTCGGCTATGGCCGAGGTGTAAATATCTTTGATCCTTGCGGGATATTCCAGCATTACCTGAAGGAGCCTCAGTTCCGGTATCTCCTCCTCCTTTGGGGGAGGGGCTTTCCGGGGAGGCCTCGTCGCTGCCCCGACCGGGCTCATAGCCTGTTTGATCTCTCTTTTCAAAAGGGCCAGGTCCAGGGAAAGCCTCTCGGATACTCTTTTTATGAAAAGCTCCCGCTTAAGCGGATCCCCTATCTTTCCCATGAAGGGAACCGCCCGGCGGATCAGCTCTGATTTTTCCTCAAAGGTTGTCTTTTCGCCGATGACCTCGTCAATGTAATAGTCCACCAGAGAAGAGGCGTTTTCGATCAGGGCGGCGGTTTTCTCCGCGCCAAAGGCCCGGACATGGGCATCGGGATCGTAACCCGGAGGGAGGATGACGATTCTGGCCTGGATCCCCGCCGCCAGGAACAGATCGAGGCCCCGTTCCAGCGCCTTCCTCCCGGCGGGATCCGGATCGAAAATAATGATCACCCGGCTTGTGAGCCGCTTGATCAGCCGTACCTGATCTTCCGTCAACGCCGTCCCGAGCGTTGCGGCGACGTTTTGGATGCCGGCGTTCCAGAGGGAAAGCAGGTCGAAGTATCCTTCCACGAGAATTACCTCATCCTTCTTCCTGATCGCCTCCCTCGTCTGGTGGATTCCGAAAAGGTTCTTTCCCTTGCTGTAAAGGGGCGTTTCGGGAGAGTTTAAGTATTTAGGTTCGCCCTCCCCTAAAATGCGCCCGCCGAAGGCCACCGTTTCGCCTGTCAAGTTTGCGATGGGGAAGATGACCCTGTCTCTGAAACGATCGTAATAATCGCCATCTTTTGAAACGAGCACCCCCGCCCGGCTTGCCAAATCCGGAGGGATCTTCCTGGCCGCAAGGAAGTCTCGAAGCGACCTCCAGCCTGCGGGGGCATGACCCAGGGAGAAGGTTTTGACAGTTTCATCTCTGATCCCCCGGGTCTTGAGATACTCCCTGGCTCCCTTTCCTGCCTGAGCCTGGAGATGGTTTTGAAAAAAGTCGCAGGCCAGAATATTTATCCTGGATAGCCGGTCTGGAATGCCTCCCTCCCCGTTTCTATCGGGGGATGATCGGTGTTCTCGGAGAACGACGCCGGTTTTTCTGGCCAGATCTGAGACTGCCTCAGGAAAGGTCAGGCTGTTTAACCTCATCAGAAAGTTAAATACCTGGCCCGAGGCGCCGCAACCGAAGCAATAAAACATCTGCTTATCTGGGCTTACGGTAAACGACGGCGTTTTCTCTTCATGAAAAGGGCATAACCCTACATAGTTGCGCCCGGCCTTTCTCAAAGTTAGATGCTCCGAGATGACCGCCACAATGTCCACCCGCCTCTTTATTTCCTGAATCGTCTCTTCCGGGATAAAACCTTTCAAGCCCTTCTCTTCTTCGAAAATAGGGATTAATGTAAATTTGTCAAGGGAGGTTCGTTCGAGCCGGTTTTAAGCGTTGTCAGAAAGCTGTCTGCCGCCCAGGACGTGAGCGTGGAGGTGAAAGATCACCTGTCCCCCTTCAGAATTTGTGTTTACAACCGTTCTGAAGCCTCGCTTATCTATCCCCTTGATACGGGCCACCTCCTGAATCGCCTTTAGCAGGGTCTCCAGCAGGGGGCTGTGCGCGGACGATACATCCATCAAGGTGGGAAGGTGAATCTTGGGAATGATTATGACATGGATCGGGGCCAGAGGATGGATATCATCAAAGGCTAAGACCAGGTCGTCTTCATAGACCTTGGAACTGGGGATTTCTCCTCGGATGATCTTGCAAAAGATGCAGTCTTCCATGGTAATTTCCTCCGAACGGTTATGATTTGGCGGCAAAGATAGCCGCAGTAAGGTCAATCGCGCCGGTGTAGAGGGCCCTGCCGATGATGATTCCCTCGATTCCCGTTATCCCGGCCTCTTTGAGGCGGAGAATGTCCCCTATGCCTGCCACCCCTCCCGAGGCGATTACCGGGGTTGAGACCGCCTCCGCAAGGATTCTGGTGGCCTCCACATTGATCCCGGTCTCCATCCCGTCCCTGCTTATATCGGTGAAAATCACCGCCGCAAGACCCGGGGAATCGTATCGTTTTACTAAAGAGGCCGGGGTCTCCTCGGTGTACTCGGTCCATCCCTTGACGGCAATCCGTTCGTCGCGGGCGTCCACGGCCAGGACTATCCTTCCCGGGAAGGTCATGATCGCCTCCCGGACAAATTCCTCATTTAAAAGGGCCATCGTCCCCAGGATCACCCGGGCGACCCCGAGGGAAAGATAGGAGGTGATGGCGGTAAAATCTCTGATTCCTCCGCCGACCTGAATGGGGATTGTGAGTGTCTTGACCATCTCGGCGATGACCGCCTGGTTTTGGGGGCTGCCGGTAAAAGAGCCGTCGAGGTCAACTACATGTACCATCTCCGCACCCCGATCCTGCCACCGGGCAGCCACCTCGACAGGCCGGCCGGAATAAACGGTGGAACGGGAGGCATCCCCCTGGGCGAGACGGACACACTTGCCATCCCGCAGGTCAATTGCAGGTATTATTATCAATTATCAACCCTTAGAAATACTGCCTTATTAAAATTCCCGGCGCCTCAGTCCGTCGAAGTAATCTTTTTCACGAGCAACCGGACCCCTTCGTCGGCCAGTTCTCTTGCCGTAAGCCATCTCCCCCGCTGTTTGATGAAAGAGGATATGTCAAGCAGATTTTCCAGGAGGGATTTCTGGGTCTTGTCGTAGTAGCCCTTCCAGATGAGCGATCCATCACCGGTCTTGATCAGGTTTATCTCAAAGGCGACCGAGGCCGCACGTTCCACCGCCCAGGCCCGCCCCTTGCGTTCCCGATACCGGTATACGAAACCGACTATTATGCCGTCAACATCCGCTTCCCTTCCCAGAGATTTGAGCAACTCCTGGGTATCTTCCCGGAAAAGCTCTCCCCTGATCAGCCGCCGTTGAATGTCCTCCTGCAGGCGGTCTTCGATGGTGAAATACTTCTGCCGCGAGAGATGGGTCCTGAATATCTCTTCGATAATCGCGCCGGCCTCCGAAGGAATCCAGGCTCTGGCGGCCGACGCCCTGGGCCAGCGGGGATAACCGTCGATTATGGGCAGTGAACCATCGGGAAGATCCTGAAAGGGAAGGATCATTATCCTGGCAAGTTTCAGGCTCTCGTCAGGTTTTTCGATTGTGGTGATCTTTCCTGGGTGGGCACAGCCGGTAACCCACAGTGCCGTCAGAGCAACAATACTTAACCACCGGATTTTAGAGTTATCCAGGGAAAACATTTATCTAAAACCTCCCAACCTTCCGGTAACGGATGATAAGCCCCCGGCCGCCGCCTAAAGCGAGCCTTTGGTGGATAAAACTCCTGCTATACGCCGGTCAATGGTTACCCCGTCCCTTAAGGCCTGGGCCAGGGCCTTAAAGATGGATTCGGCAATGTGGTGGCTGTTTGTCCCGTCAAGCAGGCTGATGTGCAGGGTTGTCCCGCTATGGTCAGTGAATGACTTAAAAAATTCTCTAAGCAAAGAAGGATCGAACGACCCGATCCTCCCCTCGGGAAATTTAACCCCGTAAACCAGATAGGGCCTGCCGGAAAGATCAAGGGAAACCAGACTTAAGCTCTCATCCATAGGGGCGCAGGCAAATCCGTATCTCTTTATCCCCTCTCTGTTCCCCAGGGCCTGATTAAGCGCCTTGCCCAGGGTTATTCCGAGATCCTCGACGAGATGATGATCGTCGATCTCCGTATCTCCCAGGCATTTTATGTCGATATTGAAAAAGCCGTGTCTCGCCAGGAGATTGAGCATGTGGCCCAGGAAAGGGACCGGCATCTCAATTTGGCTAAGTCCGGCACCGTCTAAGTTTATCCTGGCGAAGATATCGGTTTCTTTCGTCCTTCTGGATACCTCGGCAATTCTTTCCACAATCGGCCCTTTGCTTAGATTACCTTATTCAAAGGATATTCGATGATCCCTTCCGCCCCGGCTTCCTTAAGAAGCGGGATCAGGTCCCTGACGATGGAGCTGCTTACTATGGTCTCGACGGCAAACCATTCTTCCGAGTATAGCCCGGAGATCGTCGGGGCCTTAAGAGACGGAAGCAGAAGAACCACCCGGCCCAAATTCTCTTTGGCAACATTTAATTTCAAACCCACCTTTTCCATGGCTAAAAGGGAGCCGTTTAAGAGGGTTCTTATCTGCTCAATCTTCTGCCTTTTCCAGGGATCGGCCCAGGCGGCCTGATTGGCAATGAGCTGGGTGTTGGTCTTCATCAATTCCTGAACGATCCGCAGTTTGTTGGCCCGGAGGGTGCTGCCGGTTTCGGTGACCTCGACTATGGCGTCAACCAGACCGTCTACAACCTTGGCTTCGGTTGCGCCCCAGGAAAACTCAACCTGGACGTTGATCTTCCTGTCGCTGAAAAAACTTCTGGTAAAATTTACAAGCTCCGTCGATATCCTCTTGCCCTCGAGGTCGGAAAGGGAATTGATCGGCGAGTCATCCCTTACCACCAGAACCCAGCGGGCCTGTTTGGCGGAGACCTTGGAGTAGACAAGGTCCTGAACCACAACCACCTGGGAGTTGTTCTCGATGATCCAGTCGCGACCGGTCAGACCCAGGTCCAATACCCCGTCTTCCACATAACGGGACATTTCCTGAGCCCGGACCAGGTTGCAGGATAGCTCTTCGTCGTCAACATCGGGAAAGTAACTCCGGTGATCGTAGGTGATCCTCCAGCCGGCCTTCTTGAAGAGATCCACCGTGTTAGCCTCGAGGCTTCCCTTGGGTATGCCCAATCTCAGTTTTACCATGTGACACCTCTCGGAGAGGCCGCTAGCTCTCAGGCTGGCAGGTTCTGATGCCAGGGGTGCAAGAGAAACAAGAACGGCTGCCTGTATGGCAGGCAATGCCGCCTATCTGCTCTATCTTTAACACAACTGCGTCTCCGTCGCAATCTATGAGGATCTCTTTCACAATTTGAAAGTGGCCCGAGGTTTCCCCCTTCACCCAGAGAGAATTCCTCGATCTGCTATAGTAGGTGGCCCTTCCCGTCTCAAGGGTCTTAAGCCAGGCCTCCTGGTTCATGTAGGCAAGCATCAGGATTTCGCCGGTTTCGGCATCCTGCGCAACCGCCGGAATGAGCCCCCCTGTCTTTCTAAAATCAGGTATCACCTGCTGCCTCCTCACCTGGCCCGGACGGGGCATGAGTCCTTAACTCAAAGGCCAGAAATACTATTTTAAGGATGAATTTAAATCAAGGAATATTTTGATTGAGGTCTTTATTCTTGACTTTTACTCGGTCGGGTTATATGGCAAACAAGGCGCGCTACCAGTAAACTATCCAGCGGGAAACCACTCTAACTTTAAGGAGGTTGCAAGATGTCTCTGATTGTCGGTGGTATCGTTGCGGCGATCCTGGGACTCGTGGGACTTATCGAATGGCGGGGGGATTTTATCGTGATCATAAAAGGGGCCCTTCCCCTGATCTTCCTCCTGGGCGGAATCCTGGCCGTTTATGTAGGCGTAGATGATTATCAGGAAAAGATCCGGGAGGAGAAGGAGATGCAAAAGGGGGAGCTCGATAAGGCCAGAGAGGAGATCGAGTTGCTCAAAACGATTACCGAAACCAACCGGGAGGAACTCAACCGGCTCAGAGAGAAGACCGGCAGGCAGGAATGAAGGCAACGGCCTGAAGAAAACCGAATAGACACAAGAGATAAGCCAGGTAACAGGCCGGGATTCCCGGCCTTTCCTGTGAATGGTCAAGGAGAAGAGATGGAATTCTTTTTTAAACCCCGTTCGGTGGCGGTGATCGGCGCAACCCCTAATCAAGCCAAAGGCGGCAATGCCATCTTAAGGAATCTCCTTTGGGGTTATACGGGGAAAATATATCCCGTCAATCCCCGCTACTCAAGCATCGAGGGGCTTGTTTGCCATCCCCGGGTAAGTGATATTGCAGGGCCTCTGGACACGGCGATAATTTTTGTCCCGGCCGCGGAGGTTCCCGCCGCACTGGAGGATTGTGCCATAAAGGGGGTGCCGGGGGTTATCATCGAATCCAGCGGCTTTGCCGAAATCGGCGGGGAGGGGATCAGGCGACAGGAACTCCTCAAGGAAATCGCCGCCCGGGCCGGCATGCGGATCTGGGGTCCCAACTGTATGGGCTTTGTCGATGCCCGCTCAAAACACGTCTTTTCCTTCCTTTCCCCAGGCGCGCTCAAATACGGGCTCACCCCCGGGAAGGTGTCTTTGATCGTCCAAAGCGGCATGCTTTCCGCCGGGTTCCTCCTGGATATTATGAGTCAGGGGATCATGGGGATCAGTAAGGCCTGCTCGATCGGGAACAAGGCGGACATCGACGAAAACGATCTCCTTGAATATCTTCTTGAGGATCCCGATACCGACGTAATTGGCCTGTATCTCGAATCTTTCGTAAGAGGCCGGGAATTTATCGAGCTTTGCCGCCGCGGGGGGAAACCTGTCGTGGTGCTCAAAGGGGGAAAGAGTTCAAGCGGGGCAAAGGCGGCGCTAAGTCATACGGCAAGCCTTGCGGGAAACCACGATATCGTGCGCGGGGCCCTGGCCCAGGCGGGGGTTGTGGAGGCAAAAGAGTTCAAACAGATGATGGACCTTTGCCGGTCCCTGGCCTACGGGGCCAGAAGAAATAACCATTGGAGAAAGAATGTCGCGGTGCTTGCCTTCAGCGGCGGGGCGGCGATCCTGTCGGCGGACTTTATCGAGGAGACGGGACTTGAGGTGGCCTCTATCTCTTCGGAAACAAAGAAAACTCTGGAGGAGATATTTCCCGACTGGATGCCGGTGAGAAATCCCGTTGACCTCTGGCCGGCCATAGAAAAGCAGGGGCCGGACGGGAATGTTTACAATGTTGCCCTCGAGGCGGTGCTGGCCGATGAAAATGTCGATGCCGTCCTCCTTCATGCGGTCGCCGGGGCCTTCCGGGTGAGGTTGGACCTGGCTGAAATAGTCCGGCTGGGTTCCCTTTCAGATAAGCCGGTATTCCTTTGGATTATGGGAACGAGGGAAGAGATCTTTCAATTCCAAAAGGAGGCCGGAACGCTGGGGCTGCCCGTTTTTCAGGATCTTTACCGGGCGGTGGAATGTCTTGCGGCTACCCTGGATTATCGGCCGGGCTCTTCGGCCTTGCCGCAGGTTGATTGCCGAAACCCGTCTCTCCCCGGGGAGCTTTCGGCAATCCTGGAGGGAAAAACCGGAGTCCTGGATGAACACTTGAGCAAAAGGATCTTGAAGGCGGCGGGGATCCCCACGGTTCCGGAGGAGCTGCTTGTCTCCGAAGGGGATCTGGAGGAGATCATAAACGGGCTGGGATTTCCTCTGGTCATGAAAGGCCTCCTTGCGGGAACGGTGCATAAGACCGAGACGGGCCTGGTCGCAATGAATATTGAAAACGGGCTCAAAGCGAGGGAATCCCTGGGGAAGCTCAAGGAAATCATGGCGGGAAGGGGGGATATCCTCATTCAGAAACAGATCCCCGGTAGATTGGAATTGATTATCGGACTGCTCCGGGATCCTCAATTCGGCGTAGCGGTCATGCTGGGCTTAGGCGGGATCACCGCGGAGGTTCTTAAGGATGCGGCCTTCGCCATCGCCCCGTTGAGTCATAAAGACGCCCTCTCGTTGATCGGGCGGATAAAAGCCAGACAGCTTCTCGACGGTTTCCGCGGCTCAAAGCGGGTGGACCGGGACCGGCTGGCTCAATTGCTTGTGAATCTGGGAAATCTCGGCCTTGCCTATCCCAGGATAAAGGAACTGGACATCAATCCCCTGATCGCCGGAGACGACGGGTTCTGGGCCGTTGACGCAAGCCTGATCCTGGAGGATTAGAGAGGCTGCCGGATATGTCCGCCTGGCCAGGTCTCAGGAGGATCGGCGATTCGAAACCCTCTTCCCCTTGATCATCAGAAACACAAGGAAGATTGCCCCCAGGGAAATGGCCCCGTCGGCGATGTTGAAGGCCGGCCAATGGTAGGGTCCCAGATGGAGGTCGACAAAATCCACGACCTCGCCGAAACGGAGCCGGTCGATCAGATTTCCCCCGGCCCCGGAAAAGATCAGGGCAAGAGGCAGGGTGCTTTCCGGGTAAGAGTCCCCCTCCCGGATCAGGTAGTATAGGATCAAACCCATCGCCAGGAACTTGGCGCCAAGGAAAAACACCGTCCTGAACCCGGGAGAGGCCGTGGCCAGGAGGCCGAAGGCCGCCCCGGGATTTCTCACGTGGGTAATGTTGGCAAACCCGCCTATGACCACCTTGGTTTCATGAAGAAGAAAATGCTCCAGCACCAGGCCTTTGGTGATCTGATCGAGGGCCAGGACGATTATTACCAAAATCGTAAAGATCGCATATCTGTTTTTCAACGGGACCTCACGAAGCGACCACCTGAAGACAACGGGGACAGATGTTCCGATGCCCGGGATCGTCGCTTAGGGTTTCATTATAGATCCAGCAGCGGGGGCATTTCTCCCCGGAGGCCTTTTTTATCCCTAAGACAAGACCGGGGATCTCTGTGCTTACGTAGGGATTTTCAATCTCCCCAGGCGGGCATATCTTGATCCGGGAGACGATCAGGAGCATCCTCAGCTCTTCCAGATAGCCTGCAAGCAGGGATTTCAAGCCCTCCGGAGGCGCCAGCGAAACGGCGGCATCGAGGGGGTGGCCGATCAATTTCTCCCGGCGGGCGGCTTCAATGGCCCGGGCAGCCTCCCCTTTTATCTGAAACAGGGTCTTCCAGCGCTCGGCTAAATCCTTGTCAATCCAGGCCTTTTTGACTTCGGGAAATTGGGTCAAATGGACGCTTTCCGCCTTGTCCGGAGATGAAGGAAGGAAAGACCAGACCTCTTCCATCGTGAAGGTGAGGATCGGGGCCAGAAGTCTCGCCAAGTTATCCAGGATAATAAACATTGCCGTCTGGGCGGAGCGGCGTTTCCGGGAATCGGCCTTGGACGTATACAGCCGGTCTTTGATTACATCCAGATACAGGGCGCTCAGATCTACCGCGCAGAAATTATGGATGGTATGATAAACCACGTGAAACTGAAATTGATCATATCCATCCCGAACCCGGCTGATTATCTCCTGGAGCCGATGCAGGGCCCATTTGTCGATCTCCTCCAGAGACTCATAAGGCACCTGATCAGTCGTTTCGAAGTCGTAGAGATTGCCCAGGATGAAACGGCCGGTATTGCGGATCCGGCGGTAGGCCTCAACCAGGCGATTGAGGATCTCCCCGGAGATCCGGATGTCGTCGGTATAGTCTTCCGAGGAGACCCACAGCCTGAGGATCTCGGCGCCGTACTGGTCTATTATCTCCGGAGGGGCGATGGCATTCCCCAGGGATTTGGACATCTTCTTGCCCTCGCCGTCAACTACGAAGCCGTGGGTCAGAACGCTCCGGTAGGGGGCCCGTCCCCGGGACCCTACCGATTCCAGGAGGGAGGAATGGAACCAGCCCCGGTGCTGATCGCTTCCCTCAAGATACATGTCAGCCGGGGAGGAAAGCTCTTCCCGCCGCTCCAGAACCGCTGCGTGGCTGACCCCCGAATCGAACCAGACGTCAAGAATATCCATCTCCCTGGAGAAGCTGCTTCCCCCACAGTCGGAACAGGTTGTCCCCGGCGGCAGCAGATCTTCAGGCTCCCGCTCGAACCAAGCGTCGGCCCCTTCCCGTCTCACGATTTTCGCCACATGGGAAACGATCTCTTCCGTCAAGACCTCCCGGTGGCAGCTTACGCAATTAAACATGACGATAGGCACGCCCCAGGATCTCTGGCGGGAGATGCACCAGTCCGGTCTCTTCTCAATCATGCCGTAGATCCGCTCCCGGCCCCAGGCCGGGAACCATTTCACCTTATCTATCTCCTCGAGGGCCCTTTTCCTAAGACCGTTTTTCTCCATCGAGATGAACCACTGCTCCGTCGATCTGAAAATGATCGGGCTTTTGCAGCGCCAGCAGTGAGGGTAGGAATGCCGCATGACCTGCTCGCCTAAGAGATATCCCCTCTCCTTGAGTTTGGCCGTAATGGCCCCATTGGCCTCAAAGACGAATCGGCCGGCAAAACCTTCCACTTCCGCGGTAAAGCGGCCGTCGTCGTCCACCGGGGCGTAGTTTTCCAGGCCGTATTTCAATCCGATCTCGTAGTCGTCCTGGCCGTGGCCGGGGGCGATGTGGACACAACCTGAGCCCGCCTCCAGGGTGACAAACGGCGCCAGGATCAGCCGGCTTTGCCGCTGGTAAAGGGGATGACCGCAGAAGAGCCCCTCCGCTTCCTTGCCGTCGAATTCGGCGAGAACCTCCATCTCCTCTATCCCCCATTCCCGAAGACAGGAGGCCAGGAGCTCCTTTGCCAGGATGAGAACCTCGCCCTTAACCGAAACGGCGGCATACCTGTGATCCGGGTGAAAGGCGATGGCCAGATTCGCCGGGATCGTCCAGGGGGTGGTGGTCCAGATCACCACGCTTACCTGCCTACCGGCCAGCTCAGGCAAAAGAGATCCGATATCCGAGTTTAAGGGAAACTTGACATAAATCGAGGGGGTTTCGTGATCGGCGTATTCGATTTCCGCCTCGGCCAGGGCCGTTTTACAGGAAGCGCACCAATAGACCGGTTTTTTCCCCTTGTAAACCGCCCCTCGTAAGAATAGTCTGCCGAATTCCTCGATGGTCACCGCTTCGTAGTCATAGGCCATAGTCAAATAAGGATCAGCCCACTTACCGAAGACCCCGAGTCGTTTGAACTCCTCCCTCTGGATTCCCAAATATTTTTCCGCATAGGCGCGGCAGAAGCGCCTCCTGGCCGCTTGGGAGAGACGGTCCTTCTCCTCTCCCAGCTCCTTGTCCACCTGGTGCTCTATGGGGAGACCATGGCAATCCCATCCAGGCACGTAGATGCTGTCGAAGCCGGACATGTTTTTGGCTTTGATTACCATATCTTTGATAATCTTGTTTAAGGCGGTTCCCAGATGGATATGGCCGTTGGCATAGGGGGGGCCGTCATGCAATATATATGGAGGACGCCCCTTGGAGATTTTGCGGATCTCCTCATAGATATCCATTGCATCCCAGCGGGCGAGGGTTTCCGGTTCCTTCCTGGCGAGATTTGCCTTCATGGGAAAATCCGTTTTAGGGAGGTTCAAGCTCTCCTTGTAATCCATACGATACTCCTTGAAATAGGTGACTTATCTTGATGGCTAGCCCTTACCACAGGGCAGACGGCAGTTCAAGCGAAAGTCCCGGCGGCAGGGGAAGTTCAAACGGGTGCAGGTTAAGGGGGAAAGGTTAAGGGGGAAAGCTTGACAACGGTTGACAATGATGTATAGATGAAGCTATTTAGAGGGTAAATGCGGGGGGGAACGTCGGGAACTAACTTCTTTAGAATTAAGCTGGTGTAGGACTTGGCGAAAATTCTTCGGAATTGAGAAGCCGGTGTCTTAAGGGGTGAATATGATGAAAGGAGCAGATAAGATGCAAAAAAAAGGGATGAGATTTTGTGTGTTGGCAATGTTATTGCTGTCCGGCCTGTTGTTTGCGGGATGCGCGAAGAAATCGCTTGTCGGTGAAGAGCCTCTGCCGGTTCCAGAGGCGAAGGAAGTGACCGGCGAGGTTTCGGTTGCAAGAGAAGCCACGCAGACTCCGGAGGCGGCAACGGCGCCGCCGAAACCAGCGATCGCCCCTCCTCAAGACGCCAGGGAACAATGGGAGAGGGAAAGGCTTCTTAAGGAGCGTGCGGAGCGAGAGGCCCGGGAGAAATCATTGCAGGAGCAGTTTGCCCGGGAGCGTGCGGAGCGAGAGGCCCGGGAGAAATCATTGCAGGAGCGGCTGGCCCGGGAGCGGGCGGAGAGGGAGAAATTGTTGACTGATCAGGCGGATAGAGAGAAGTCCCTGAGAGATCAGCTTGATCGTGACCGCCTGCAGCGGGAACAGGCGCTAAAGGACTTAAGCGAAAGAGAAAAGGTCCTCCGGGATCAGATGGACAGGGAGAAAGCCTTAAGAGATCAGTACTTGCGGGAACAGGCCGAGCGGGAGAAGGCGCTTAGGGAACAGATGCAAAGGGATAGGGAGTGGGCCGAGCAGTATAAGAGAGACCTCGACCTGAAGGACAGGGATGCCAGAGAGATGCATGCCCGGGAACAGGCCCAGCGGGAGCAGGCCTTAAAAGGGCAACTCGCAAGTGAGAGGGCCCTGCGGGATAAGGCGGCCAGCGACCAGGCGGAAAAGGAGAAGATCCTGATTGCCCAGATGGAGCGGGAGAAGGCCCGCCGGGAGGAGATAGAAAAGGAAAGGGCTGCCAGAGAAAGGGTGCTTGCGGAACAGGAGATCCGGATAAAGAAGTTAAGAGACCAGATCGAGGAAGAGAAGAGCCAGAGGGAACTGGCCCTGAAAGAACAGCAAATGAAAGCGGCGGAGCTGGCTAAGGCGGCGGCAAAAGAAGCCCCCGCCAGGATTGCCCCGGTCCAGCCGGAGAAGCCGAAGGTCCAGCCGGCCCGGGTCAAGGTAGACCTCGGAAGTGTTTATTTTGACTTCGACAAATCCAGTATCCGCCCGGAAGATCGGGAGATCCTCAAACATCACTCCGAATGGCTGCTCAAGCAGAAAAACTATAAGCTGGTTGTCGAAGGCCATTGCGACGAACGGGGAACAAACGAATATAATCTGGCCCTGGGCGAAAGAAGGGCCAGGGAGGTAATGAGGTATCTGATCACCATCGGGGTTGATAAGACGAGGATAAGCGCTATCAGTTACGGCGAAGAGATGCCCCTTGATCCTCGCCATAACGAAGAAGCCTGGGCCAAAAACCGCCGGGCATCCTTTGTGGTTACCTTTGAATAGGATGGAGGTGCGATGAACGAGGCGCAAACGGCCAGATTGATCTTGATCTGCCTTCTGGTGATGAGTCTGACTTATCCGGTCGGATGCGCCTCGAAAGGGAGTCTCTCGAGGCACCTGGATATCGAAGAGCAGCGTCTCAAGGAGCAGGCGCAAAAGGAGCAGGAAGTCAAGGCAAAACCCTCTCGGGAAGTTATCTCAGCTATACTGGAGAAAGAAAGGGCTTCCCAGCAGCAGGCGCAAAAGGAGCAGGCGGCGCGGGATAAGGCTCTGGCGGAAGAGCTTGAGCTTGCCAAGGAAAGGGAAATACGAAAGCAGGCCAGGCAGGAAAAGGAGCTTGGCGAAAAGTTGTTCAATGAGCAGATCCAAAGGCTCGAGGCGGAGCAGGAACAGGCCAGAAGAGAACAGCTCGAAAGAGAGAATGCGTTGAAATCCCTGATAGAGAGGGAGAGGCTGTTTACGGAACAGGTCGTAAGGGATCTGAAAGAAAGGGAAGAGATACACAGAGAGCGGATAGAAAAGGAAAAGGAACGCCTGGAACAGGCCTTGTCGGCTCAGAAGGAGAAAGAAAAGGCCCTTACCGCCCGGATGGAGCAAGACAGGATAAATTGGGAACAGGCCTTGTCGGCTCAGAAGGAGGAACAAAAGGCCCTTACCGCCCGGATGGAGCAAGACAGGATAAATTGGGAACAGGCCCTGCTCAAACAGGCGGAAAAGGAAAAGGCGTCAAGAGATCAGGAGATTAAACACCTTAAGGAAAAGATTAAACCGGCCAGGGATGCCGCTGAATTTGCGAGCATCCTCTTTGATTACGATAAGGCGAGCATCAGGGCCGATGCCAGAGATATCCTCAAACGCCATGCCGAACGGCTCCAGAAACAGAAAAATTACCGTCTGACCATTGAAGGTCATTGCGATGATCGGGGTACGAACGAATACAACCTCGCCCTGGGGGAAAGAAGGGCCAGGGAGGTGCAGAGGTATCTTGTTTCTCTGGGGCTTGATCAATCGAGGATTACGACAATCAGCTACGGCGAGGAGATGCCCGTTGATCCCCGATCAAACGAAGAGGCCTGGGCCAGAAACAGAAGGGTCTCGTTTGTGGTGAGCCTTGAATAGAGGAATGGCAGGAAAAACCGGGCTTATAAAATCATTGATCGTCCTTTTCTCGGCGCTTGAACTCCTGGTTCTTGCGGGCTGCGCAACGGAGCAGGAACTCTACAGGGCATATGGGCTCCTCAATCAACGAATTGATATCCTCGAAAGAAGATCTGTAAACAGGCTGGCGGAAAAGACCCAGGATGTGCTGGAGGAAAGCGGCAAGATGCTGGCGGGCTTAGAGAGGGAGATCGACGGCGTCAGGGAGCGCACCTCGGCAAGCATAAGGCTGGTTCACGAGGAAAGCGGCGCGAGATTGGCGGGCTTAGAGAGGGAGCTCGATCGGTTCAAGGAACAAACCGCGGCGGACTTAAGGCTTATGCAAGTTGAAAACAGCACGATCTTCGCGGGTTTGGGTCGGGACCTTGGTCGATTCAAGGAACAAACCGCGGCGGATTTGAGGCTTGTTCAACGGGACATCGATAAGGATCGCGAGGCGATCCTGGAGGCGGCTACCCTCTCCGATCTGGCGAGGTCGTCCGAGGCCTTGGAGAAGAAGCTGGAGATCCGGGACAGGCAATATTCCTCGCTCCTTGAAGACAAAATAATCCAGATTAAAAGGGAGGGCCTGGAAGACAAAGCCCTCCTGCAAGCGCATTTCGAAACTATAAGACAGGAAGATATCAAGAGAATCGCAACGGATCTGGAGCGAAACAGGAGGGATATTGAAGAAGGCCGCCGGGAATACAAGACGGCCTGGGCGGCGTTTGAGAAACAGGCGGCGGACTTGAGGGCCAGACTGGATGCCCAGGATACGAAAGCTGAAATCGCCATTATAAAGGAGTTGCTAGGTGAAAACAGTGCGGAGATCCGGCGGGTGATGTCGGATATCCAGAAGAACAAGGCTGAAATAGACAAGACCTCAGCTGAACTTTGGGAACTGCGGACCGAGATAGAGAGAAATCAAGCAGAACTCAGACACAACAGGCTGGGTCTTGAAGGCACTGTCCTGGAGATAGAGCGAAACAGGCAGGATCAATCGCAGACGAGGTCCGAGGTGCAGTTTGCGATAAAGGAGATAGAACAGGCCCGCGACGATATAACACGGGTGCGCTCCGAACTGGAGAAAAGCAAAGAGGAGCTGGCAAGAAACACCCGGCAGCTCGACGAGGGGAAGGCGGTCATAGAAAAGGTTGACGAAGAGCTGATGGGCTCCAAGATCCGCGATGCGGATCTAGAGGCGGATGTGACGGAGCTTAAGGAGAGGATGCTCGGTCTCAGAGGGCACATGGAGAGCTATCAGCGGCAAGCCTCTCAACTGGAACAGGCCAATACCCTGCGTCTGGAGGCAGAAAAAAGGTTAAGGCAGGAATACGGCCTGCTTTCCGAGAGACTGGAGATATTATCCAAAACCATGGAAAATATCGGGAAACATCTCGAATTCGACCCTGCCGCACCGGCCCATCAACCGGCGGGGGAGAAGCCTAAGGATCAGGAACCGGCCCCGGGAACCGAGGGCTTTCTTTATGAACGTTCCCGGGAACTCTTCAGGCAGGGAGGTTATGGTCAGGCCCGGGAGGGCTTCCTGGCGGTGCTCAAGAAGTTTCCCGAAGGAGAGTATGCCGGAGACGCCCAGTTCTGGATCGGGGAGTCTTATTTTCAGGAAAGGAATTATGAACTGGCCATTATCGAGTACGAAAAGTTGATTGCGGCGGCAGTCGGCCCGAGGATCCCCCAGGCCCTTTTTAAGCAAGGGCAATCGTTTCTGCTGATCGGGGACAAAACGGCGGCCCGGATAGTTTTTCAACAGCTGCTGAAGGATTACGGCCGTTCCGCCCAGGCCAGGCTAGCGAGAATCAGGTTTGGGGAAATGAATTAGCGTTTCGCCTGCGAGAAAGGTTGAGGAGAAAAGGAGCTTTTATGCCGGAAAAGAGAAGGGCAAACTATATCTTTAGTGTCTTTTGCCTATCGATCCTCCTGCTGCTGGGCGCCGGTTGTGTAAGGCATCCGGCAATTATCGAGAAAGGCACCCTGCCGGAGAAGGAGGCGAGAATCGCCGCAGAAAAGCAACCGGAGAGGCAGGCGAGAATCGCCGCAGAAAAGCAACCGGAGAAGCAGGCAGCGAGGGTGCTTCCATCCCCCGAGCCTGAAAGGAAGGCCAAAACGGCGCCTGCCGAGACTCTGCAGGTAATCAGGGAGTCGGCAGAAAGGCACGAGCCGGCAAAGACGGCGGATTTAGAAGTCAAGAAGGAAGGGCCTCCCGCCGAGCAGCCCGACCGGGAAGAGCCGTTGAAGAAAAAGGGGCCTCTGGCGGTGCAGGAAGAACGGGTCACCCTCCCGGACATCAATTTCGATTACGATAAATATACCTTAAGGATCGATGCCCGGGAAACCCTCAAGCTGCATACCCAGTGGCTGCTCAAACATGAGGAATATTCCCTGATCATCGAAGGCCACTGCGATGAGCGGGGGAGCCACGAGTACAACCTTGCCCTGGGGGAGAGAAGGGCGCAGGAGGCGATGAAATACCTTGTTGCCCTGGGTCTCCCGGCCAAGAACATCCGGACGGTAAGCTACGGAAAGGAACTGCCTCTGGATCCCCGGAGCAATGAAGAGGCGTGGACCAGGAACAGAAGGGCCAGCTTCATAGTTAGATTTAAGCAATAACCCGTCGAGGCATTAGAGGGAAAAGTGAAGAGGCTGCTTTTTTTATCGCTCCCCGTACTGGCCCTGTTCGGCTGTGCCAGCACCGGGGATCTTAATAACCTTAAGCTCGATCTCAACGCGAAAATTGCCCTGTCCGAGGGTAAGATTGCCGATCTCGGCCAGAGAATGGAAGCTCTTGGCGGGGCCAACCTCGCCCTGCAGAGGGAAGTGGCAATGAATGCCGAGACGGTCAATAATTTAAGAAGGGGACAGGCTGAGACCGGGGCTGCGATAACCGAATTGAGAGACCAGCTGCAGCAGATCCGCGGTTCCCTGGAAGGTCTGAGAAAGGATGCCGCCGCAAGCGGCGTCCGGGCGGCAAAACGGGACGAGGAGGCTAAGGAATTTAAAGAACGTCTTGAGGCGGCGACCTTCAAGATCAAATACCTCGAGAATTTCCTGGGTCTCCTGAAAAAAGAAGAGCCGCCAGAGCAGCCTGAAAGGGGAAAAGTCCCCCTGCCCGGGGTGAAGGGCGCCCCGATCAAAGGGACGGGTATGGATAAAGAATCGGCCTATGCCGCGGCTTACGAGCATTTCAAGGAAGGCAGATACGAAAGGGCGCGGGTCGAATTTCAAAATTTCCTGAAAAATTTCCCGGATAACGAATATTCTGATAACGTCCAGTTCTGGATAGCGGAGAGCCTGTATTTCGAAAACCGGTTCGAAAGGTCAATCCCTGAGTACGAGAAGGTTATAAAAAACTATCCGGAAAGCAACAAGGTATCCCAGGCGCTTCTGAAACAGGGTCTTGCCCTCACCAATATCGGAGAGCTAAACAGGGCTCGAGCGGCGCTCCAGCAGGTGATCAAGAACTACCCCAATACCAGCCAGGCCAGAATAGCGAGACTGAAACTGATCGAATTAAAATAGTCGGGTAATTTTTTTAGAAAGAGGGCTTTGAATAACTGCCGGTTTAGAGATCTTTGAAAAACCGTTTGCCATTGCCGCCGCACCCATGTCGTTTCGAACGAAGCGAGAAATCTTAAACCGCCCAAACGAGAGATTTCTCGTCGCTTGCGCCCCTCAAAATCACGCCTTTCCCAGATCCCGCAGAGAGGCCACGAAGGCCGGATCAAGGTAGAGGCTTAGGCGCGATCCCCGGGGGGACGGGAATTTTAAAGGCCGTTTCTGGCTGAGGGGAAACGGCCTCCACCTCGAGATACTCTATTGTAACGCTGGCTGTTTCCTCCCCGCCAGCGATAAACGAGATGATCCGGGGTAAGGGAAACGTCCCTGCCTGCCGGTAGTCGTCCATCTCAACCCGGTAGAGGAGAACCCCGTTTTCCCGATAAACTTCAAGCGACGAAATGCGCCTTGTGGCCTGGTCCACTTTGATCGAGTGTTTTCCTCCCGCCCCCGGCGAAACCACGAGAAGATAATCCGTCCCTTCTTTGAAACCCACGATCGGCGGTTCTTTTTCCGTGACCAGGGGCGGCGGATAACCCATCAGCAGATGGATCAGATCTGAAGCGGCAACAGGCAAGGGTAAAAACCGGGCCAGGTTCTCAGGCGAGACTCGACCTACGTAGAAATCCCCCTGTCTTGGAAGATAAACCGTCAAAATATCTTCGGTTACCGAAAGAAAAAGCTGGGGGAGTCCCAGGGGGGCAATTGCCTCGACCCGGAGAAAAGATGGTCTTTGCAGGAGAATAGCCGCCTTATGAACATACCTTTCCCTTTCCTGCTGGATCCTGATTCTGGCTATTCCCTGGAGGCCGAAAATTTCATCCCGTTTGGCAATTTCCTGCCAGACCGAATTGGCGACCGCCGCCTCCAGAGAGGTGAGCTCAGTTCTCTTCAGGGCGCATCCCTGGGCAAGGAGGAGAACAAGGGAAAAAACGATGCTCCAGAACCGCAGCCTGGATTCCATTGAGAATCTCAAAATCTATCCTTGAGGGAGGAGATTTTTTGCTTCAAGCCCTCGTTGTCCGGGCTTAGGTTCAGAGCCCGCCCATAGACCTCGACGGCTTCCTTAACGAGCCCCTGCCTGGCGTAGGCGTCGCCTAAGTGTTCGGCAACGATAGGATCGTCGGGCAGAGCTCTGGCCGCCTCCTCCAGATACCGGATGGCCAGATCGAGCTTGCCCTGCCGAAAATACACCCACCCCAGGCTGTCGATGATATGGCCGCTGCCGGGTTTGAGCTTGAGGGCCCTCTTGATCAGTTCTTCCGCTTCCTCAAGCCGGATCCCCCGGTCGGCGTAACAATAGCCGATGAAATTGAGGGCCTCGGCGTTATCCGGATCCTCCTTAAGGATGATCTCCATCTGTCTTAAGCCGAGGTCGAAGCGATCGGTCTTTTCATAGAGCATTCCCAGGCTGTAATGCAGATCGATGTTCTTGGGAAACCGCTCAAGTCCCGTAAGGAGAATCTTTTCCGCCTTTTCATAATCCTTCCTCTTATCGTACAGGGAGGACAGGAAGGCATATAGACCGGCCGTCTGCTTGTGGGCGAGGGCCTCTTCGACTGCCCTGATTCCCTCGTCCAACCGTCCGCTTTTTTCCATGATAATGCCCATCTGAATCCGGGCGTTGGCAAAGAGATTGGAACCGGCGGGAATTTTGCCATATTCCAGGAGGGCCTGCTGGTCTTTTTTCAATTCCCTGCTGCTTGCGGCAAAGAGATAGCGGGCCCGGTCGTCTTGAGGATGGGCCTTTAGGTATCCTTCGAATATTTCGTAAGTCTCCCGATACCTGCCCTGGTCGAAGTAAAAGATTCCCAAGGCCAGTTGGACCTCCCGGTCGTTACCGTCTATCGCTTTAGCCTTAAGAAGTTCCTCCTCTTCCGACTGTGCAAGCTTCCCCCGGCGGTAGATATCGGCGAGCCGCAATCTCACCTTGACCACGTCTGGATAGAAGGACAGATAGGCAAGGTAGACCTCGACGGCGTCTTTGGACCTTCCTGTATTTTCGTAGAGATAGGCCAGCTCAAGCAGCGCCGCTTCGAAATGGGGCCGGATTTCCAGGGTTATTTTTAGCCAATGTTCCGCCTCGGTGCGGCTGCCTAAGCGGAGATAGCCCCGAGCCAGATAATAGGCGGCCAGGAGATGGTCCGGCTTGATACCCATGATCTTATGAAAGGTGTCCACGGCGTTTTCGATCCGGTTGGTCTCCCCGTACAGAATCCCCAGATTAAAGAGGGCGGGGATATTTGCCGGTTCGAGTTCGATGGCCCTCTTATATCCCTCGATAGCCCCGGGGACGTTTCTTGTCTGGCGATAGATATCCGCGGCAAGCAGGATCAGCTCAAGGTTATCGGGATGTCGGCCCAGGTACTCGCGGCAAATCCTCAAGGCCTCATCTGAGTTCCCCGCCCCCAGGTAGGCCGAGGCAATTTCCGCGGTGAGATAGGAAGAGTCCGGATCCAGCCAGAGGGCCTTTTTAAATTCATTGATCGCCTGATCCAGGTTGCCGTCTCTTATGTACAGGACCCCGAGAATGTAATGGTAGGATGAGGAGGCAACCGATAATGATGGACCGGAGGCGGGATATTCGTTTGTCACGCCGCCTACCGTGGTCAGGCATCCCGTCAAAACCGCAAGCAGTCCCGCGGCGATAAAAAAGACCGCCGATCTTGTCCTTGCCTTTTTCAAAGGAAAAACATCCTTTCCCTTGTTGGCGGACCGGGGCATCTCTTCCATAGCCTATTTCGTCCTTAAATGATCCAGCGCCGCCTTCAACTGGTTGTCACGGAGCAACTCATCGGTTTCTTTCTCATCGGCGGGCTTGACTAATTTTACCGCCACATCCGGCTTGATCCCTTCCGACTGAATCGAGCGGCCGTCGGGGGTGTAGTATTTTGCCGTGGTTAGTTTCAGCGCATTACCTTCGTCCAGGGGGATGATGGTCTGGACGGAACCCTTACCGAAGGTTGGAGAACCGATAAGCACCGCCTTCTTGTGGCTCTGCAGGGCCCCTGCGACGATCTCCGAGGCGCTGGCGGAACCTTCGTTCACCAGGACAACGACCGGACAAACAGGTTCATCGCCCTGGTCCTTGGCCAAAGCCCGGCTGTCCATTCCCTTGGCCCGTCCCTTAATCGACACGATAATCCCGCTTTTTAAAAAGATATCGGATACCTCGATCGCCTGGGGCAGGAGGCCTCCGGGATTGTTTCTCAAATCGACGATAAGTCCTTTGAGAGGTTTTGCCCTGGTCTCGAGATCCTGAATCGCCTTGCGCAAATCCGACGCCGTTCTTTCCTGGAACGAAACTATCCTGATGTAGCCATAGTTCTGGTCATAGATCCTGGTCCTGATGCTCTTTACCCGGATTTCGGCCCTGGCTAGGGTAATCTCCAGAGGGACGGTAAGGTTTTCCCTCATGATGGAAACGGTAACCTTGGTCCCTCTCGGCCCCCGCAGCTTCTTCACCGCCTCCATGATTGTAATGTCCTTGGTGCTCTGTCCGTCTATCCTGACGATCTGATCCCCCGCTTTGATCCCGGCCAGAAACGCCGGGGTGTCTTCGATAGGAGAGACAACGGTCAAAACATCCTTGAGGATGGTTATCTCGATGCCCACACCCCCGAATTTCCCCCTT
>JBBIJM010000023.1:0-30873 GCA_037445955.1 Syntrophobacterales bacterium | reverse complement strand
AATAAAGCCCTTCGGGAAATCTTGATCCTAAAAAGCCTAAGGAAAAGTCATCTCGATCAATACCAGCGATGAGGCATCTTTATCTTGTTTAAGATTTCTCCCGGCGGAAAGAAATGACAAAATCGGTAATTTTTCAAAGCCCTCAAACATATCTTCTTCCAGATGCCAAACTCAACTGGTGTCCTTGGCAACTTAAATATTTCAATCGCCCAGGAAGGAAAAGAGCTTGCGGAAGCCCCCCTTTTCCAGCCTGGCCACGTGAGAGATCTCCCCGGCATCAAGCCAGATCCCGTCGCAGCCGGGACACCTGTCGATCTTTACTTCCTTATAGTCCACCTCGGCCAGATCATGGCCGCATTTGGGACATTTCATATAGTTAGGTATCCGCTCATCGGCCGCTTCCCCTTCTTTACTTTTCAGGATTTCGTCTTTGATCTTCTTCTTCTTTTCAAGCTCCATCCTGGCTATATATTCCTGTTCCTTTTCGCTCGGTTTCATGATCAATTCCTTGGGGGGATTTTGGCTCACCTATATAAAAACCCCTGCTTAAATGCAAATCAAATGTAGAGGGCATTGAAGGATTGCTGATTTTGTCATTTCTCCCTTCGGCCGGAATGATTTGGGGCCCAAGGTTTTCGAAGCCTCCCTCCGATAATTCCCCGGGAGAATCTAAAAGGGCCTCTAGGTCTGCTTGAGGATCTTATCGATCTCTTTTTGAGCCAGCTCGGGCTTTCTTTTACCTACAGGTTTTCCATGAGCCGGCTTCCGGCGGCCCTTTATGATTTCGGTGGTAGAATAAACCTCCGAGATGACCTTTTCCACCTTTTGGAGGGATTGAACCACCCTTCTCACCTGCTGCCCGGTGAGATCCTGGAAACTAAGTTCGGTCATCGTATCGATGAGGAGCTTGTCTATGCGATCCAGCTTCCTTCCTGTTTGGGCCCCCAGGCCTCCTTCGATATCCTGTCTTATCTGCCTGATGCCCTCCTGGATCGACTCGAGATGATCCAGAATCTTTAAGGTAGCCCTTTCGGTGGCCTGAACGACCCCATCGAGGATATTATCCGTCTCCGAGAGCAGATTGAGAGAGTCCTTAGACCAGCCGGTCGCCAGATCCTTCCTTGTCGAGCTCAGTTCAAGGTAGATGTTCTCTATCCCCGCTATTACCTCACCGCTCAAAATACGCTGGATCTGCCCATCGGCCGCGGCCCTGTTAAAGGCCTTGGAAACCTCCACCTCAATAATGTTCGCCAGTGAATCCCTTATAACGACGGATATCCTATCCGCCACCTGTTCGACCAAACTCTCCGCGACGTCTTTCTCGGAAATCACCGGTGATCCTCCTTTAAGATGTCAGTTCGCGCCCCCTTACCGATGCAGAGGGGAAGGGAGGGTTTTATTCTCCCGACTGCGGGCTGTCCTCTAGCCAAAGATACGATAATTATTCTTTCCCATCCTTTTTGCCTGATACATCGCCTCATCGGCCTTGCCGATCAGTTCATCCGCCATCAATCCATCGGCGGGATAATTGGCGATCCCGATACTGGCGCCGACCTTCAACCTGATGTTGCCCTCGACGAGAATCTCCTCGGAGATCGAGGAGATGAGCCTTCTGGCCACGAGACAGGCGTGCATTCTATCCTGGATTTCCGTAAGGACAATCAGGAACTCATCCCCGCCGAAGCGGAAACAGTAATCATTGTTTCTTACCGCCTTGAGCATTCTTTCGGCGGACCTTTTCAAGACCAGGTCTCCCTTGTCGTGCCCCCAGGTATCGTTGATCTTCTTAAACCCGTCCAGATCAAGGAAGAGGACGGAATAGAGTTTTTTCTCGTCCCCGGCATCCTGGATGAGCCTTCGGAATAATCGATCCACACATTCCCGGTGATATAAACCGGTGAGGGGATCGTGGCTTAAGTTGAACTCTCTGTCCAGCGCGACGAGGATAAGAGAATATTCCCGGCCCAGGGAGACCTTTTTCAGAGAGACGAACTGCCCCCCGGACCGGAAGGATAGCGGGCGCTCCGGGGGAATATCCGCGGCAATTACGCCGGGCAATTCCTTCTCTTCAATCTTCTCCAGAAACGACTGATTGACATGAACGAGCCTTCCACCTTTAAGAAGGCAGGCCCCTTGATCCAAATGTTCGATCGCCTTGACGAGGTATCCTCTAAGGGCATCCATGAATCTTGTTTCCCTTTTCCTTATTTTGGAATTAATGAGTGATTACAGAATGTCGCGCTTATATTATAAAAAAACGGTTGCCGTCAAGAAGAATGAAACGAGAACCTTTAAGTATCTTAGGTTGACAAATTCAGCCGGTGTCTTATAGATGGTTCCCGTGACCCGTCGGCACCTATTTTTCCTGAAAGGATGGTCGTAAGATGGCTCTTCAGACTGAAAGACCGGAAGATCTTTCCCGGGCCGAGCTGGCCCGGCTTCTTGTGGATCTCTTTCATCGGACCGTTTTTCATCATGTCCTTTGGTTTGCTCAAGCGGAATATCAGCTCGGGATGAAAAAGGCCCTGGAACTTCTGGGAGAGGCCCGGACAAAGAGCCTCACCAATCAGCTAGAAAGGCTTGGCAAGACCCTCGGGTTTGAAACCGAGGGTGGCATCCCCAGGCCCCTGCTGGATCTTTCCCGGGAGAAGCTGCTTTCGTTAATCGAGGAACAAGGTAAGAACTGGCTCGCCGGAGACGGGATCTGGTTCCAAGAGGTAGAAGCAAGCTACGGCATCTGGGATGCCAAGCGGATCAACGACTGCACCTGGGGAAGATTTTCCCCTTTCGAAGCCTGGTCGATCAAGAGTTTCCTCGGGCTCCCCGAGCGGGCGGGGCTGGAAGGACTCAGAACTGCACTTAACTTCCGCCTCTATTCGACGATAAACAGGCAGTCTGTTTTTTACGAAGACCCCCATACCCTGGTGCTGGAAATGAACGACTGCCGGGTCCAGGCGGCCCGCAAGCGCAAGGGTTTACCGGATTACCCCTGCAAATCGGCAGGCATCGTCGAATACCGCTCATTTGCCGAATTCATAGACGAGGGGATCGGGGTCGAGTGCCTGGGTTGTCCGCCGGACAGCCATCCCGACGACTGGTTCTGCGCCTGGCGTTTCATCCTTCGTTGAAAAGCCGGCAAATGAGTCTTCATAAACCGACCAAGAAAGGAAACCCCCTGTGGATCAAAGCCGAATCTACAAATTCCGCGGTGCCTCCCGATACGTCCTGGATGAGGAACTCGCCCGAATCGTCAATGTCTCCATCGCCCTGGAGCTCCCGCTTCTCCTGAAAGGAGAGCCGGGGACTGGAAAGACCATGCTGGCCCAGGCCATCGCCGAGGCCTTGAAAATGCCGCTCATCGTCCTCAATGTCAAATCGAGCATGAAGCTCGTCGAGGCCCTCTACCAGTATGACACCCTCACCCGTTTGAACGACAGCCGCTTCGGAGACTCCGGTCGGAGGGTGGAGAGGATAGAAGATTACATCCGCATGGGCAAGATCGGTCAGGCCTTCGCCTCCGACGTCCGCACGGTCCTGCTCATCGACGAAATCGACAAGGCCGACCCTGATTTCCAGGACGACATGCTCGATGTCCTCGATCAGATGCAGTTTGACATTATGGAAATCGACAAGACCGTGACGGCCAAACATCGCCCGGTGATCATCATCACCTCCAACGCCAAGAAGGACCTTTCCGATCCCTTCCTGGGCCGTTGCAATTTTCATCATCTCGCCTTTCCCGACCCGGAGATGATGCGGCGGATCGTGGCGGTCCATTTCCCGGCACTGGCAAGGGAACTCGTCGAGGCTTGTATCCGGGCCTTCTTTAAATTGAGAGAACTCAAGGGCATAGAGAAGAAGCCCGCGACAAGAGAGCTCCTAAACTGGCTCCGGGCGATAACCGCCGACGAGGAGTTCGACCTGGATCTCTTGAACCGGGGAGAGCTTCCCTATCTCGGGGTGCTCTTCAAGAAGAGCGGCGACCTTAAGACAGCCGGCGGGGTGCCTCTCCGCTTCAGTAAATAGGAGCCTGCGAACCTTGTTCAGCCGTTTTTTCTACGCCCTGAGAGAAAAAGGGATCCCCGTAACCCCCGGGTCTTTTCTCCGTCTCCAACAGGCCTTGAGAATGGGTCTCATCCTCTGTCCCGATGACCTCTACACCGCCGCCCGTACCATTTTAATCAAGAGCGAACGTCATTTCGATGCCTACGATCAGATCTTTGCCGCCTTCTTCCACGGCCTCGCCTTAAACGACCCGGAAGATGTGGAAATCGGCGAGGCCCTGCTGGCCCTGCTTGAGGAATGGCTGAAAAGGCCGGAGGACCTGGCGGCTGCCCTGGGTATTTCCGGGGAAGAATTGAGCCGGATGACCCCGGAGGAGCTGGTCGAATATTTCTTACGCCTTTTAGAGGAGCAGAAGGAGGCCCACCATGGTGGAAACCGGTGGATCGGCACCGGGGGAACGGCGCCAGCCGGCCATTCCGGGGTTAATTCACAGGGGATGCGGGTCGGCGGCTCATCCCGGGGCAGATCGGCGGTCAAGGTTGCCCTGGAGAGGCGCTACCGGGACTATTCCCAGGAAGGACCGATAACGGAGCTCCAGATGGGGGAGGCCCTGAAACGCCTGCGACGGCTGATACCCGCCGGCCCCCGGGATCAGGTAAATGTGGAGGCGACGATCCGGGCGACCACCGGAAACGGGGGGGAGATAGAAATCGTTTTCGATCGAAGACTGGCGGACCGCCTGAAGGTGATCCTGATGATCGACAACGGCGGCTGGTCCATGGATCCCTACGTAGATATCGTCCAGACCCTTTTCAATTATGCCCGTTTTCAGTTCAAAGACTTAAAGATCTATTACTTCCACAACACGATTTACAATTTCCTCTGGGAGGATCCCTCCCGTCTGGCCAGAAGCGAGCCGGTCGAAGATTTTTCCCGGAAAGACCCGGAGACGAGGCTCGTCATTGTCGGCGACGCCAGCATGGCCCCCTACGAGCTTCTTCAGGCAAACGGCTCGATCTATGTGGAGGCAAGCAAAAGCCGCCCCAGCATCGAGAGGCTTAGGTTTCTGGCCGAGACCTTCCGCCATTCGGTCTGGCTCAATCCGCAACCGGAAGGTTACTGGGCTGATGCGTACACCGTCGGGGTCGTCCGGGAGATTTTTCCCATGTTCGAGCTGACGATGGACGGCCTGGAGAAGGCGGTGACCTCCTGAAGCGCCACTAGCCGGCACCTTGTCCGGAAACCGGGGGATAAAACAAGTCTGCCGGCAACCCCGGGGGAAACCCCCAAGGTACGCCGGCAGCGGATTTATCAAACTATAAAACCTCAATACTTACTTCTTCGGGGCCTTGGCAGCGGGGGCGGCGGCGATATTCTTCAGTTCGCCTTCCCACTTCTCGATGGCCGCCTTGATCTCGCTCAACTTGTCCTTCGCCGCAGCCGGATCCGAACCGGCCAGATCTTTAAGTCCCTTCAAGGCCTCTTCCACCTTCTTGGCATCCTCCGCCCAGGCGGTCTTCAGGTCGGCGGCCATTTTACCGGCAACCTTTTTCGCACCGGCCTCGACACCCTTCCAGGCATCTCCCGCCGAGGCGAGCGCCGCAGTAACCTCGTCGGCCACCGCCTTCTTGCCGGCTTCCACGCCTCCTTCGGCCTTTTCAAAGGCCGCCTTCGCCGCCACGTAACCCTTCTTGGCGTCGTCGTACTTCTTGCCGCCCAGCTTGGCCTCGGCCTCATCCAGGATCTTCTTTGCCTCTTCAAAATCCGCCTTGGCGTACTTATCCGCCGCCGCCGCCACCGCCTTTTCTTTTGCCGCGTTCGCCGCGCCCTTTTCCGCCTCCGGCGGTTTGGCGCAGGCCCCTATCATCAAAAGAGCCATAAAGGCAACCAGTAAAACCGAAATTCTAATACCTTTCATCTCTAACCTACCTCCTTCAAATATTGTTTTTTCCTAGTCCCTCTAAGGAAACTTAAGATCACTTGACTATCTTGAAAATGTCTTTAAAGCAGCCGCTTCCGGCGGTCTTGAGAAGTTCGAAAAGGACCATTTCCGCGCAAGTTATCTTTACCCCTTCTTCTCTCATCCGTTCAATGCCGATTTCGTGATTTCTCGAGGTGCGCGAGGAGCAGGCATCGGCGGCAACGTAAACCTCATGGCCCTTCGCAAGAAGACCCAGCGCCGTCTGATAAACGCAGATGTGGGTTTCTATCCCGGAGAGGATTACCTGTCTTCTTGCGTACCTCTTCAATTCCCCGGCGAATGATTCGTTGTCAAGACAGCTGAAACATTCCTTGGCAATTATGTCAATCCCGGTCAGGTGAAGGGCGATCTCCGGGATGGTCGGCCCCAGCTTGGCCGGGATCTGTTCCGTCACCAGGATGGGAAGCCCGAAAACCCCCGCCCCCCGGATGATCTTTTCGGCGTTTAAAAAAAGGTCCTCCTTGTTGTCCATCGCCTGAGCGAGGTTCCCCTGAAAATCGATGACCACAACCATGCTGTTTTCTATGCTGAGCACTTCAAATTCCCTTTTTTTGAGGCGGCCCCCCGTCCGCGGGGGGCTCATGGGCCTTCTGCAATTAACTGAAGGTGTTTCGATTGATCAAATGGTGCCGAAGCCGGGAATTGAACCCGGACGGGCGTGGCCCACTACCCCCTCAAGATAGCGTGTCTACCAGATTCCACCACTTCGGCATCCGTTCTAAATCCTGCGCCGTTTCCCGACCTGCCCTCGGTCGTTGAACCGGACTTGGTTTGGGAAACTACCTTCTTGTCCGCCTGTTGTCAACATCAAAAAAGGCCTGCCTGTTTCCTCAAGCCTGCCTCTACCTTTTCCCTGCCTCCGGCGGGGGCGGCTGAGGGATAGTCTCGACCTTTTCCGCAGCCGGTTTCGAGGCCTTATCCAGGAGAGATGGCGTCTTATAAGAGGCAAAGTAGGAAAGGCCAAGGGAGGTCAAGATAAAGATCACCGCAACCCCGGTGGTCATTTTACCCAGGAACGTTCCCGCCCCGCTGCTGCCGAAAACCGTCTGGCTCGCCCCGCCAAAGGCGGCCCCCATATTGGTGCCCTTTCCCGCCTGGAGCAGAACAACCAAAATCAGCATAAAACAAACAAGAACATGGAGCACGGTGATAAAAGTCAACACTTATTGACACTCCTTCGCTATTGATAATTCACAATTCCCAAAAATGAGTCGATCTTGAGGCTCGCCCCGCCCACCAGGACCCCATTAATGTCCTTCTCGGCCATAAGGGCGGCCATATTATCCGGATTTACGCTGCCGCCGTAAATGACCGGGAGACGGGCGGCCAGATCACTTCCATAGTATTCGGCCATGAAATCACGGATATACCGATGAATCTCTTCGGCCTGCCCCGGGGTTGCCGTCCTGCCCGTCCCGATCGCCCAGACCGGCTCATAGGCAATGATGACGTTCTCTGTATCATCGAAAACGACATTTTTCAATCCCTCTTTCAGCTGACCCTCTATCACTCGGAAGGCCTTCCCCTTTTCCCGTTCGTTCAGGGACTCTCCCACGCAAAATATCGGTTTCAAGCGATACCGAAGGGCAGTAAGGAGCTTTTCGTTGATCCTTTCATCGGTTTCCCCGAAAAGGGTTCTTCGCTCCGAATGACCGACGATGACGAGTTTACAGCCGGCATCAACCAGCATGGCGGCGGAGATCTCTCCGGTAAAGGCGCCTTTCCCCTCGGGGGCCTCATGGATATTCTGGGCGGCCAGGGAGATCGGGGAATCCCCGAGGATCTCGGCTACCCGGCTTAAGGCGGTAAACGGGGGGGCAAGGACAAGATCCATCTCCATCCCTTCGGTCAGGGAACCTTTAAGCTCCCGGGCAAAGGCCGCCGCCTCGCCGATTGTCTTGTTCATCTTCCAGTTGGCCGCAATTATCGGTTTTATCATCCCGATCCTCCTGAAATATTCAACTCGTCCCCCTTGACGACGGCAAAAAACGGCTGCCCCCGTCCCCCGATGAGGGCTTGAGCTTATAATCTCCCGCCGATATAGAGGGCAAGATCCCTCATCCTGGTGGCATAGCCGCTTTCATTGTCGTACCAGGAAAATACCTTAAGCAGGTTCCCTTCGATAACTTTTGTCAGGGCCGCGTCAACGATGGACGAATAGGGGCTGCTCGTGAAATCCACCGAGACCAGCTCTTCCTCGCAGACCGTGAGGATCCCCTTGAGGCCGCCCTCTGCCGCCTTCCTCAGGGCCTCGTTTACCTCCGCAGCCGTCGCAGGCCGGCCGATCTCGACGGCCAGATCCACAAGGGATACATTCGGGGTGGGTACCCGGAGGGCGATCCCGTCCAGCCTGCCCTTCAGTTCCGGCAAGACCTCGCCCACCGCCAGGGCGGCGCCGGTGGAGGTGGGGATTATCGACATCGCCGCCGCCCTGGCCCTCCTCAAATCGCTGTGGGAACCGTCAAGCAGCCGCTGATCCATGGTATACGAATGAACCGTGGTCATCAAACCCTTGACGATGCCGAATTCCCGGTGGATCACCTTGGCCAGCGGTGCCAGACAGTTGGTGGTGCAGGAGGCATTGGAGATGATGTGCTGACCTTTAGGATCGTAACTCTCCTCATTGACCCCGAGGACGAAGGTTCCATCTACCTCTTTACTGGGAAAGGCCAAGATGACCTTTTTCGCCCCGGCGGCCAGATGTCCGGCCAAAACCTCCCTCTTCTTGAATTCCCCGGTCGATTCGAGGACGATATCTACCCCGAGCTCTCCCCAGGGGATGTCCGCAAGCCCGGAGGTCACCTGGGTAATCCGGACGGGGGAGTCGTTTATGATCAGGGAATCGCCCCGGACCGAAAGATCCGCGGAAATCTGCCGGTGAACCGAATCGTATTTCAGCAGATGGGCCAGGGTCTCAGGCTTCGCCCGGGAGTTGATGGAGACGACCTGCAGGTCGTCTCTCCCCAGACAAGCCCGGACAATGTATCTGCCTACCCGTCCAAAGCCGTTTATGGCCACCTTTATTGCCATAATCGCCTCCCTCCTTGATCCGATTGAAAACCTGATGCCCGCCGTCTATACCCGGGGAATGGTAAATCAGGAAAAGGGCATTCGTCAACGAATATTTCGGCCTCTATCTCCTCCTGCCACCCCTACCTGGCCGCAGAGATCGACCACCCTGCATCTGCTGCACCGGGGGGAAACAGGCCGGCATACCTCCCGGCCAAAGGCTACCAGCAAGGTGTTGTAGTCGGCCCAGAAAGTCCTGGGCAGTTTTTCCCGGAGGGCAAACTCGGTCTCCCGGGGATTTTTTGTCCTCACATAACCGAACCGGTTGGATATCCTGTGAACGTGGGTATCGACACAGAGACCATCCTTGCCGAACCCCAGGGCCAAAACCAGATTGGCCGTCTTTCTCCCCACCCCCCGGAGGGAGAGAAGTTCCTCCAGGGTGTCGGGAACCTGTGAATCGAATCTCTCCTTCAGGTCCCTGGTGATTTCCAGAAGATGCCTGGCCTTCACCCGGTAGAATCCGACGGGGTAGATAAGGGCGGCTATCTCCTCTTCGGAGAGCCCCATCATCTCCTCAAGACTTGCCGCCCGGGCGAACAATCGGTCCGAGGCGGCGGCGGTAACCTCGTCTTTGGTGCGCAGGCTGAGCATGGTTGAGACAAGAAGAAGAAACGGATCCGGCTTCTCCCTGCTTAACCGGGAAACCGCCGGCACCTCCCACCGTTCCTCGGCCAGGGACCTGATTACCTCCGCCATCACCCTGTTGTCCATAATCCCCTACCCGAATCGAGGGCCCTCCCCTCAATTATAGCCCTCTTCGCTGGCCATAATGTCCAGGTGCAGCGTGGCGATATCCTCCACATCGAGATCCGGCTCCCCCTCCGAGTCCCGGGAGTCTACCACCTTGATGTATCTTTTACAGGCATTGCAGACATCCACCCGGTATCTCTCCTCGTCCTCGATGGTGAAGTAAGCGAGGGACTGTTGTTCTTCGTTGCCGCAGAAGGGGCACCTTCCGGGATCGAAAGACCATTGAAAACCGCACTGATAACAGAAAAGATGCCGATCTTCTTCTTCATCCTTGATCTCCCCGATCTTAGGCTCCCGGCCGCAGATGGGACAGTACCCTTCGGACCACCCCTCGGCCCGGACAAGGGGTCCGTATTTTTCCGCAACCAGCTCGAGATCCGGCCGCAGGCATTCTTCGAGGAAAAGATCGATCAGGTCGAAGGAATCGTCCTGTGGTTCGTCTGAGTAATTTTCCCCGGGATCAAAAGAGCCTCTGAGGAGGCTTTCGAAATCCACCTCTCCGCTTAAGATCTGACTTCCCAGCCCGCTGGTCCCCCCGGGGTTCCTTTTCTCCGCCGCCTCAAGAAGGGTCAAGAAATACCCCTTAGGCCCGGCGAGGTCAAAGACCGCCCGGGACAAATCCACCAGGGGCAGACCGCCGCTCACCTTCTTTTCGATGAGCCGCTCATCGATGGGGAAGAGAAGCCTTAATATCCTGGCTTTATATTCCTGCCTCAAGATCAGGATATCCCCCAGGATATCGAGAAGATCATTGTACTCGGGGCAGGCGGTTTTATAGTTTTCAATTGTTTTGAGAGATTCCACAAGCATCTGACTCATCATGTCCTTTCTCCCGGGCGGTTTTAATCCGGCTTTCAAAACCCGCCCGGCGGCCTTTCCGGCCAAAATCAAGCAACCTCGTATATATTTTTTCCCTTGTAGAGTCAAGGGGATGTTTCCCTCGTCAAACCGGCAGGCCCCCTTTGAACCAGGCCAAAAATTCTCTTGCAACAACCGGCCAGTTAGTTTATAGAGGTTGCCCCGTAAAGGGGTATTTTCTGATGAGGATTGCCGGTGAGCTTTTTTCTGACATTCTTGATCATGTTTTCATTCTGGATCCTTCTCTCCGGTGAATTTACCTTTATTCTGCTTGCCTCGGGGGTTATTTCCAGTTTGATTGTCGCCGGTCTCTCCCACGACCTCCTCATAGGCAGGATCAATCTCAAGGAACGGGTCGTCCACCTCTTCCGGTTCATCAACTATCTGCCCTGGCTCATGGGTCAGATAGTTTTGGCCAACGCCGACCTCGTCTATCGCACCCTCCATCCAAAGATGCCCATCGATCCCGGCCTGATCAGAATAAAGAACATCTACAAAACCAACATCGGCATGGTAACCCTCGCCAATTCGATCACCCTGACCCCGGGTACGGTAACCATAGACATAAACGACGAATATTTCCTGGTCCATGCCATTGCCAAAGAACCCGCCCAGGGACTCCTGGAAGGCCAGATGCAAGAAAGGGTCAAGCAGATAGGAGAAAGGGATGTTTAGCCTGGCCGCCCTGGTGATAGTGCTCGCAGCTCTCCTGGTGCTCTACCGGGCCGTCAAGGGACCCAGGCTGTATGACCGGGCTCTTGCGGTAAACGTCATCAGCACCAAGACCGTGATCCTGCTTGCCCTCATCGGTTTTATCTATAACCGTCCCTACTTCCTCGATATAGCGCTGGCGTATGCCTTGATTAATTTTATTGCCACCGTGGCCATCCTCAAATACCGACAGACGGGAGGTCTGGACCGATAGGGCTCAATCTCAACGGGAATTTTTTAAAAACTGAAAGGCGTCGTTCAGGTGGACATTAGATTAATAATTTGCGCTCTCCTTCTTGCCCTGGGTTGCTTTCTCGTTCTCGTCGCGGCAATCGGCATCATCCGGTTCCCCGATTTCTACTCCCGGATGCATCCGGCGGGCAAGAGCGATACCCTGGGACAGGCCCTGATCCTGGCGGGCCTGATGGTTTATGAAGGGGTCACCCTGGTGAGCGCCAAGCTCCTTTTCATCATCGTTTTCATCTTCATCGCCAACCCGACCGCCACCCATGCCCTGGCCAAGGCGGCTTACGTCTCCGGGCTGAAACCCTGGACGAAAGAGGATAAGGAATGATCGATTTCTTTCTCCTCTTTTTTCTGGTCATCTCCGCCATATTTGCCGTAACCACCCGGGATATCCTCAGTTCGGTAATCGTCCTGGGCTCCTACAGCCTGGTTATGGCGGTGCTCTGGACCAGATTCAACTCGGTGGACGTGGCCTTCACCGAGGCGGCGGTAGGTGCGGGAATCACCACGGTCCTCTTGATCGCCGCCTTAAGCAGAACCCTGAGGATCGAAGAGGAGCCGGAGATCCGGGAAAGCGTATTTCCGCTTTTCCAGCGGCTCAAGAACCTGCTCCCTCTCTTTGTGGTGCTCGCAACGGGTGCCGTGCTCGTTTACAGCACCCTGGATATGCCTTCCTTCGGCGATCCCAAGGCCCCGGCCAACTTGCATGTGGCCCCCTACTATATCGAGAAATCGGTGCCGGAAACCGGCGTGGTAAATTTCGTCACCGCCATCCTCGCCAGCTACCGGGGATACGATACCCTGGGCGAGGTAACGGTAATCTTTACCGCCGGGATATGTGTGATTCTTCTGATCCGCAGGAGGAAGAGGTGAAGGAACTGATCATAATCAGGGTCGTGGCCCGGCTGATGATCCCCTTTATCCAGCTTTTTGCCTTCTACGTCATAGCCCATGGGGAACTGGGGCCGGGGGGAGGATTTCAGGGGGGGGTCATCCTGGGGGCGAGCTTCATCCTCCATGTCCTTGCCTTCGGACTTGAAGATAGCCGACGGAGATTGTCCGAGAAGGTCACCGATCTTCTCAATCCCGCCGGGGTGCTGCTCTTTGCGGGCATCGGTCTTATCTGTCTGATCGGCGGGGGGATGTATCTCGAATATGACCGGCTGCCGGTAACCGCCAATCCGATCCTGGCCAGCCAACTGGGCATCTACGGCATCGAGATCGGGGTCGGGATAACGGTCGCCGCGATCATGGTAACCCTGTTTTTCGAGATGGCTCATGGGCATGATGATTGAACTGATTCAAGGCAAGTACGTTTACTGGTTTTACATCACTTTGATGATGATCGGCTTTTACGCCATGATCGCCAAGGGCAACCTCATCAAGAAGATCATCGGCTTGAATATTTTTCAGACCGCGGTCTTTCTCTTCTACATCTCCATCGCCGTAAGCGAGGGGAGCACCGCCCCGATCATGCTGGCTGAATCCTACGGCAGTCTGGATGCG
Source organism: Syntrophobacterales bacterium (assembly GCA_037445955.1). Taxonomy (GTDB): domain Bacteria; phylum Desulfobacterota; class Syntrophia; order Syntrophales; family CAMTWB01; genus JBBIJM01. The sequence goes on along the minus strand of JBBIJM010000023.1, from coordinate 17,744 downwards.
GGGACGGTCACCTATACCAACCCCCTTCCCCACGTGCTCATCCTTACGGCGATCGTCGTCGGGGTAAGCGTAACCGCCGTGGCCCTGGCCCTGGTTATCAGGATATACAAGACCTACGGCACGATAGACGAAGACAGGATAGCCCGGCTGGAGCAGGAATCCCCATGAGCGAACATCTGCCCATCCTGGTAGTTCTGATTCCGCTGTTTTGCAGCCTCTTAATCTTCCTTACCGGAGTTTTTCAAAAGCGGGCGGCCTGGGCGATTGCCAGTTTAGCCACCTTTCTCGCGTTTGCCGCCTCGGTGAAACTCCTCGCCCTGGCAACCGCCGGGGGCCGGATCAGCTACCGGCTAGGCGGCTGGGAGCCTCCCTGGGGAATCGAGTACGTAGTGGATTACCTCTCCGGCTATGTCCTTACGATCATCTCGTTCATCGCCTTCATGATCGCCGTCTTCTCCCGGGACTACGTGAAAAAACAGGTCGGCCTCGACCGCGAGGTGAATTTCTACGCGATCTACCTGCTGCTTATCACCGGCCTCCTGGGGATGATCGTCACCGGAGATATTTTCAACCTCTATGTGTTCCTGGAGATCGCCTCACTGGCCGGCTACGCCCTGGTGGCGGTGGGAAAAAAGAAAGGCGCCCTCGTCGCGAGCTACAATTATCTCATCCTGGGGACCATCGGCGCCGTTTTCGTCCTTCTGGGCATCGGTCATCTCTATATGGTCACCGGGACCCTGAACATGGCGGATCTCCGGGGGCTGTTGCCCGGTCTTTACCATTCCAAGGTGGTTCTTACGGCGTTTGCCTTTTTCGTCATCGGCTTCGGGCTTAAGTTCGCCCTCTTCCCCCTGCATACCTGGCTGCTGTCGGCCCACTCCCTGGCCCCTTCCGCGGTAAGCTCTATCCTGGCGGCGGCGGTTCTCAAGGTAAACGTCTATGCCCTGATCCGGGTCATGTTCACCGTCTATACCCCGGAATTCATCTACAACGTTGTTCCCCTCGCGGAGATCTTCTTTATCATCGCCCCGGTGGCCATCCTGGCAGGCTCGATCATGGCCATCGCCCAGACCAACATCAAACGGATGCTCGCCTATTCGAGCATCGGCCAGATCGGCTACATCACCCTGGGGTTGGCCCTGGCCAACGAAACCGCCCTGACCGGCTCGCTCATCCACATCCTCAATCATGCCCTGATGAAGGGGGGGCTGTTCCTTATCGCCGGCTGCATCATCTATCAGACGGACATCTACGACATATCCCGCCTCAAAGGAATGGGGAGAAAGATGCCCGTCACCATGGCGGCCTTCACGATCTGCGGCCTCTCCATGATCGGCGTGCCCCTGACGGTTGGCTTCATAAGCAAGTGGTACCTGGCGCTGGGCGTCCTGGAGGCGGGGAGATGGTATTTCATCCCCCTGATCCTGGTGAGTTCCCTGCTCACGGCGGTGTACTTCTGGCGGGTTATCGAATGGGCCTATTTTCATAAGGCAGAGTCGGAGGATGCGGTGCCAGGCCGAAAGATCGCCGAGGCCCCGGTGCTTATGCTGATCCCGATTGGGATCATCGCCCTCTTCTGCCTCATCTTCGGAACCGCCGCCTTTATTCCTGAGGAATTCGCCAGGCGGGCGGCGGAATTCCTCCTGGGGGGGATATGATGGAAACCCTGCACTCTCCCCTGCCCCTTTACGCGGTAACCGTGTCTCTTCTGGCGGCCCTTTTGATCGGATTTTCGGGAAGGAAGCCGAATCTGAGGGAATTCTGGACCGTTTCCGCGGCGGTCGTAAAATTTTTACTGGTTTTGGGGATGCTCCTGCTGGTGCTCCAGGGCAAGGTCATCGAGTATTCCCTCTTTAGCGTCGTCCCCGGCCTGGAGATCAGATTCAAGGTCGATGCCCTGGGCATCTTCTTCGGCGTCACCGCCTCGTTCCTCTGGATCATCACCTCGTTCTATTCGATAGGCTATGTAAGGGCCCTTAAGGAACACGCCCAGACGAGATACTTCATCTGTTTCGCCGTCGCCCTGTCCGCCACGATGGGGGTGGCCTTTTCGGCCAACATGTTCACCACCTTCATCTTTTACGAGATAATTACCTTCTGCACCTTCCCCCTGGTCGCCCATAAGCAGACCGCGGAGGCCTTCAGCGGGGCCCGGCGTTATCTGACCTATCTGCTCGGCACCTCGATCGCCTTCCAGCTTGCCGCCCTCTTTCTTGCGTATTTCACCGCGGGAAGTCTGGATTTTGCCGCCCAAGGCATCCTGGCCGGCACCAGCTCGAAGACCCTCCTTACGGTCATCTTCGTCCTCTTCATCGCGGGTATCACCAAGGCGGCAATGATGCCGTTTCATTCCTGGCTTCCCGCGGCCATGGTCGCCCCCACCCCGGTGAGCGCCCTTCTCCATGCGGTGGCGGTGGTGAAAACCGGGGTCTTTGTAGTGGTAAGGGTGGTCCTCCACATCTTCGGGGTCGATCTCCTGGCCGAGCTGGGATTGGGAGAGGCCCTGGCCTATTTCGCCTCGTTTACCATCATTGCGGCCTCGATAATCGCCTTAAGACAGGACAATCTCAAGGCGCTCCTTGCCTACTCGACGGTAGGTCAGCTTTCCTACATTATTCTGGGGGCGGCCCTGCTGACCCCGGCTGCGATCATGGGCAGCGTCATGCACATCGTCCTTCATGCGGCGGGCAAGATCACCCTGTTCTTTACCGCCGGGGCGATCTATGTAGCCGCCCACAAGACGAAGGTAAGCGAACTTGGCGGTATCGGCCGGAAGATGCCCTTCACCATGATCGCCTTCAGCGTGGGGGCCCTTTCGATGATCGGCGTGCCTCCGCTCGGGGGCTTTATCAGCAAATGGTATCTCACCCTGGGGGCGATCGAGGCGGGGCAGATGCCGATAGTGGCGGTCATGGTGGTAAGCACGATTCTCAACGCCTGTTATTTCCTCCCTATTATCCATGCGGCCTTCTTCAAAGAGCCCAGTCCGCCGGGAGGGCACGGGGAAGGGCACTCTCTCAAGGCCTGGCCCTGGGAGAAGACCCGCTATGACGAGGCGCCGATTCTCATGGTCTGCGCCCTGTGCCTTACCGCCCTTGTCACCTTGATCCTGTTCTTTGCGCCGTCGGTATTCTTTGATTTGGCGAAAATGATCGCGGAGGGTTGACGTTGGCCAAGGCAAGCAAGAAAAAGGTCGGAAGAAAAGTCGGGACAGGGGGGATCAAGACTCCACCGCCGGAGCTTATGGAGCTTTCCCATGAGGCCGTCCCCGGATATAGAGGGGTCTTCTACGGGGTTTTTTCCCTCGGGGTCATCTACCTGGGATTAATTTTTCTTATCTGATTTAGGTAGCAAAGGATGAAAGAACATCTCTTCGATAAACCAAAGAACGTAAAAAGGCTGCTTTTTTCCTTCTATATTGCCCTGGTCCTGCTGATTGTCGTCGATCTTTTCATCCCGAAACATCCCTATTTCCCCTGGGAGGAATATCCGTCCTTCTACGCGGTTTACGGGTTTGTCGCCTGCGTCGGCCTGGTTCTGGCGGCCAAACATATCCTCAGGAACATAGTGAAAAGGAAGGAAGATTACTATGATCGGTAACATTCCTCCCGCCTTGATCCTGATCGGCGGCGCCTGCGCAGTCCCCTTCATCAACAACAGGACGGTGAGATCGGTCTTTCTTTTGGCCCTTCCCCTGCTTTCCCTGGTCAACATCATCTACCTGCCCCGGGGCGAGGGTTTTCTCGTCCCTTTTTTAGGTTATGATCTTATCCTGGGTCGGGTCGATGCGCTTAGCCTGCCCTTCGGTTACATCTTTTCCCTGATCGCCTTCATCGGCGTCCTGTACTCGCTACACAGCCGGAAAGACGAACACACGGCGGCCCTGATCTATGGGGGCGGGGCTATAGGTGCCGTTTTTGCGGGGGATATGCTCAGTCTGTTTTTCTTCTGGGAGGTCATGGCCTTCGCCGCGGCCTATCTCGTCTGGGGGGGAAGGACCCCCGGGTCTTACCAGGCCGGGTTCCGCTACCTCCTCGTTCATATCTGCGGGGGCCTCTGCCTCCTTGCGGGAATCGTCATCCACGTCCAGGAAACGGGCTCCCTTGCCTTCGGGAACATCGGCCTTGAGCAAACGGCGTCTTACCTGATCCTGCTTGGCTTCGGCATCAATGCGGCCTTCCCCCTTCTCCATGCCTGGCTGCCCGATGCCTATCCGGAATCGACACCGACGGGAACGGTATTTTTAAGCGCCTTCACCACCAAGACCGCTGTTTACGTCTTGGCCAGATCTTTTGCCGGCACCGAGATCCTCATCTGGATCGGCGCCGCAATGGTCGCCTTCCCTATCTTCTATGCGGTGATCGAAAACAACCTGCGGCGGGTGCTTTCCTACAGTCTGATCAACCAGGTGGGTTTCATGGTGGTAGGCGTAGGAATCGGCACCGAGCTCGCCTTGAACGGGACCGTGGCCCATGCCTTCTCCCATATCCTCTACAAGGCCCTGCTCTTCATGTCCATGGGGGCGGTCCTTCACCAAACAGGCAAAATTAACGCGACCGATTTGGGCGGGCTTTATAAAACCATGCCGCTCACGGCGATCTTCTGCATCGTCGGGGCCGCCTCGATCTCCGGGGTTCCCCTGTTCAGCGGTTTCATCAGCAAGGCGATGGTGATAAGCGCCGCGGGCATCCAGGGACTTTCTGTCATCTGGCTGGTTCTGATCTTCGCCTCGGCGGGTGTTTTCCATCATTCCGGGATCAAGATCCCGTTCTTCGCCTTCTTCAGCCACGATTCCGGAATCAGGGCCAAGGAGCCGCCGCTGCCCATGCTCCTGGCCATGGGAATCGCCGCCTTTCTCTGCATCTTCATCGGCGTCTTCCCCGGATTCCTCTACGACATCCTTCCCTACCCGGTGGATTACGCACCCTATACCGCCGCCCATGTAATCGATCAGCTCCAGCTCCTTTTCTTCTCGGCCCTGGCCTTCACCCTGCTAATCCTCTCTGGGATCTATCCCGCCGAGATCAGGGCAATCAATCTCGACGCCGACTGGTTTTACCGTAAGGGGGCCCGGTGGTTCCTCCGGATACTTAACAATCCCCTGGCCCGGCTCGGAGAGGCCATCAAACGTCTCGTCTTTGCCTCCATCCCCCAGGGCCTGATCCGCCTGAGCCAGGACCCGCAGGCGGGCGTTAAGATCGCGGCGAATCGCCTCCTTTGCGCCTTCTTGCCCCCTTCCGCCAAAAGGGAAGCAATCTGCTCTGAGCTAGCGAAGATAGAGCGCAACTATCCCAAAGATCTGAAGAAACACTGGCGGGTGGCCCCGGCTACGGTCTGGATCGTCTCTTTGCTCTTTTTCTATCTCTTGGTTTACTATCTCCAGCAGTGAGCAATGGGGTCAAATCTTTAAACTTGACAATTCGGGTTAGCAATGGGGTCAAATCTTTAAACTTGACAATTCAGGTTAGCAATGGGGTCAAATCTTTAAAAGTGATCTGAATTGTCAAGTTTAAAGATTTGACCCCTCACCTTAAAGGAGGGGCTCGGAGACCAGGTCATCGGTCAGTTGAGTACCAATCCGGGCAAGTTCCTCCGCCGCCCCGTAAACCGCGATCACCGAATCCCTCCCTGCGGCGGCAAAATAGTCCGCCCCGGCCTTTTGAATGGCCCCGGCGTCGGACTCAAGGATCCGGCGCCGAAAGGCGTCCCGAAGCTCGTCGGTAAGCCCGGCAAATCTCCGGATCATCGCCGCGAATGCCCGTCCGGCGGGGTCCAGCGGTCTGTCCAGGGTCCCGATGGAGGCGATCACCGCCTTCTCCAGTTCATCCTCGTCAAGAGACTGCCCGGTGATCTGGGCGGCGGCCTTTTCATAAACCTCGAGGGTTTCCAGGATCCGGGGATCCCGATAGGACAGGAGGGCAAAGGTTCCGCCGGACTGATCGTACTGGGACATGCCACCGTAGGCGCCACCCTGGACGCGGATATGTTTGTAGAGGTAACCGCTTGAGAGAAAGTGCGAGATAATCATCAGGTACGGGGCCAGAGGGTCATCGAAGGCCGGTGCGGGAAAGACCCGGGCCACGTAGGAAACCTGGCTCGGCAGGGGACAGATCAACGACGCCCTGTCCGGCAGGGTCGGCTGGGGGATCAAGGCCGGCGAACCTGCCGGCAGCGATTCGATGATCTCCCGGGCGGCCTCCCGGAGAAGACCCAGGGCCTCCCTGTCCCCGGTCAGGTTCACCGTCAACCGCGGGCGGCTCAGGATCTCCCCTTTCAGTTTCGCCAGGACCCCCGGGAGACGATTCTTTTCGCCGTCGAAGTCCTCGGCCAGCCTGTTTATGAAGCGCAACTGCCTCCGGCCGCGCCACTGCTCCTCCCGCCAGGCCGGAAGACTGAGGGAGGCGGCGGCGCTTCTTTTGGCAAAGAGGTGGCCGGAAGGGATCACCGACGAGTGGAGAGAGTTCCTCTTTTCCAGAATCAGCTCCCGCATCCGCTCTTCGTCGCTAAGATCTCCCGCGGTCAGGAGATCGACCATTATCCGCGCGGCCTTCCCGATGTTGCGGTTTAAGGCCTTGATCCGGAAGATCTGCCTCTGCCAGACGCCTCCCCCGCCGGGGCCGGGGGAGGCCGAGAGGGACCTCCCGGCGCCAAGTTGATAACTGGCGCCGCCGGTGGCCAGGGCGATCCGTTTGGCCATTTCCTCGTAGCTAAGCCCCCCGGCGCCCATGTTTAAGGTAACCTTTCCCAGAAGGGGAAGAAAGGGATGGAACTCATCGGCGAGTGAGGAAACATCGAAGGCCAGATCCAGATAGGCGATCCCGTTGGTCGGGAGATCATGGCTCAAGACCGGCACCGAATGGATATCGGAGGATTCCGTCGCAATCCTCTCCGCCCGGGGGGGAATCTCGTTTCTCAGCAAACGGGGGAGAGACCTGGCCGCCTCGGGTGGGTCCGGCTCGAGCTGAAAACTTTTCAGCCTGAGCGCCCCCTCCCGGATCGTCTCGAGTTCCTCCTGATTAAGCGAGGCCTTGATCCGGGCCATCTGGTCCTTCAATTGGATAAGCTCTTCCTCCTGCATCGTCTTCGACGGGGTCAAAACCGAGGTAACCCGGTGCCTGTTATCGATAAACCAGGTCTTAAGGAGCCTTTGAAAGACACCGGGATCATTTTCCCACTTCCGACGAATTCCCGCGATGATTTCAGGAAGGTTCAGTCCGGCCAGGGGATCGCCGTCGTAGAGCCAGCAGTGGAATATGCGGCCCATGAGGACGATGCCGTAGGGGTAATTCTCCCGGATGATCTCCCGGCCGCCGAATTCGACCTGATGAATCACCCCCTCGATGAGTTCCCGATCGAACCCATCCTCCGCCACCGAGTGGAGGGTTTTCATGATGAGCTCTTCTATCGCTTCGGCCTTTTCCCTATCCGTCCCCCGGAGGCCGACGGCAAAGACGAGTTCCCGGAAATCCCGTTCGAGCCCGGTAGCCGGGGAAAGGTCCTCCCCCAGCCCCGAATCGATCAGGGCCTTCCGCAGTGGCGAAGCGGCGCTCCCCACAAGTGCCCCGCAGGCGACCGCCAGGAGGAGTGAGGTCTCGTAATCGGTGTTCTCCGCAAGGAGCCAGGCCATATTGACGATGGTCTTCCGCTCTTCGGACTCTTCCTTTCCCAGGGGATAGGACTGAAAGATCAGCTTCGGTTCGTCCCGCCGCTCCTGCTTGGGGATGGTCGAATCTATCGATATCCTCTGCACCCCGGTGAGGATCTCCTCCAAAAAAGGCAAATGCTCCTCCGGGGGGATATTGCCGTAAAGAAAGATCCGGGCGTTGGCGGGAGAATAGTACCTTTCATGAAAACTCTTGAGCTTCTCATAGGTTAGATCCGGGATCTCCCGGGGGCTGCCGCCGGAATCAAAGGAGTAGGGACCGCTTGAGAATATCCCTTCCTGGAGGGCCTTGAACATCAAATTGTCCGGCGATGAGTAGGCCCCTTTCATCTCGTTATATACAATCCCGGAAATCAGCAGTTCGCTCTCGACGGTTTTGAGATCGGCAAACTCAAGGTGGTGCCCTTCCTGCTGAAACGTCTCTTTAAGTAACCGGGGCCGGAATACCAAATCCGCATACACCCGGGCCAGGTTGTAGAAATCCGCCCTGGTCTGGCTGGCCACGGGATAGATGGTCTTGTCCGGGTAGGTGAACGCGTTTATGAAGGTCTTGAGGGAGCCCTTCATCAGTTCATTGAAAACATCCTTGAGAGGGTAGCGGTCCGATCCGGCGAGCACCGCGTGTTCCAGGATATGGGGGACGCCGGTGGAATCGGAGGGCGGCGTCCTGAAGGCAATCGCAAACAGGTTTTCCGGATCGGCGCAATGAAGATGGAGAACCCTGGCTCCGGATGCGGGATGGTCAAACTCATAGGCCGTCGTGGCAATTTCCGCAAGAAATTCTATCCGCTTTACCTCAAAGCCCCGGCGGATATCGCCTTCGGCAAGGGTTGTCTTCTGGAATCCTTCGTTTTGAGCCATCATCTTCTCCTTGAGGTAAATAATAATCCGCATCAGCGGGAAGATGGACAATAATCTAAGCGGGGGAAAAATCAAGAGCAGACTTGGCGGGCCAAGGTGAAACCTGTCATATTCCGGGCTCGAACGACCCTGTCAGCGAGGTTCAGGTAAAGGCCGAAATATCCGGGCAAAGCAAAGGGGGAGACGGGTCAACCCCGTCTCCCCCTTCCGGATAGCCCGGGCGTCAGGTTATACCCATCCTCTGAGTTTCATCGCTTCCACAACCCGGGAGACGGCCACGACATAGGCGGCCTGCCTCATGTTGATATTGTACCTCTTGGACGTCTCGACTACCGAATGATAGGCGGTGGTCATCTTCTTGTCCAGGCAGCCGTAAACATAATCGGCGTCCCAATAGTACTGATAGGCATTCTGGACCATTTCAAAGTAGGACACCGTCACCCCGCCGGCGTTGCACAGAAAATCGGGGATCACATGAACGCCGTTTTTGTGGAGGATCTCGTCGGCCTCCGGGGTAGTGGGCCCGTTGGCCAGCTCTCCTACCACCTTTGCCTTGATCCGGGCGGCGTTCTCTTCGGTGATGACGTTTTCCAGGGCCGAGGGCAGAAGGATGTCGCAGGCCAGCTCCAGGATGTCCTTATTGGAGATAGGCGTGGTTCCGGGAAAACCGACCACCGATCCGGTTTTTTTCTTATGTTCTGCCACCTCGTCGGCATCGAGACCCTCAGGCCGATAGATTCCTCCTCTGGAATCGCTGACCGCAACCACCTTGGATCCGAACATGGTCTGGGCAAGTTTTGCGGCATAGTAGCCCGCATTTCCATAACCCTGGATTACGATTGTTGCCTTCGCCAGATCTATCCCGAATAGCCCGGCGGCCTCGCGAATGGTGTACATGCCGCCTTTGGCCGTCGCATCCCCCCTTCCCTGGGACCCGCCCATGGCGATGGGCTTGCCGGTGAACACGCCGAACTGGCTCTTCCCGGTGATCTTGACATACTCGTCGGTCATCCAGGCCATGATCTGGGGATTGGTATAGACATCGGGAGCGGGAACATCCTGCTCCGGCCCGACAAGGGGCCAGATCTTGCCGACATAGGCCCGGCTTAGCCTTTCGAGTTCTCCCAAAGAAAGCTCTTTCGGGTTGCAGACCACCCCGCCCTTCCCCCCTCCCAGGGGCAGATCGAGCAGGGCGCACTTCCAGGTCATCCAGGCTGAAAGCGCCCGCACCGTGTCGATGGTTTCATCGGGATGGAACCGGATGCCTCCCTTGCAGGGTCCCTTGGCGTCGTTATACTGGACGCGGAAACCCTGGAAGACCCGGATACTTCCATCGTCCATCCGGACCGGCAGAGAGATGTGAATTTCCCTCATCGGTACCCGGAGGACCTCCCGGATGTGAGGTTCCAAATTCATGATTCGTGAGCATTCATCGCATTGACGCTGGGCAATGGTAAAAGGGTTCAGTTCATCGATGCACATACAAAATATCCTCCTTAAATATGCAGTTGGTCAAACAAAGGGAGAGGGGACCTTCATGTTTCCCGAAGGATCTCCCAGAAATTCCTGAGCCGCCGGTAATCTATGACCGTGGACATGGCGCGGTTTTCCACTCCTATCCCCGCTTCGTAAGCCCCGGCCACGGGATTGAGCCCTCCCAGCAGGATAATTCCCACCTTGTTGATCTCAAGGGGGATCTGGCAGAGATGCTCCCCTACCCCCCCGAGGGCCAGCACCCCGCCGATGCCGGAGGCCTTGAGCTCCCTGATGAGCTCCTCAACCAAAGGACGGCTCGCCCCGGGGATCTCGCGAAAGTTGGCCAGGATCAAGCCCTTGCCCGTCTGGACGGTCCGGCTCACCGCGGTCATCTTGCCCATGATAAAAACCTCGGAGGGATCGAGGGAGGACCCGCTGTAATGGATAAGCTCGATAAAGCGCACCGGCCTGCCCTGATCCATCTCGAGGATGCCGCCGAATTTCGAATCCATCGGCACCCCCCTTTTGAGCAGGAAGCCGTTTACCACAATACTGCAGACCGTGGCGAAACCTACCTGCCCCCGGGGCACGACGAGATTTCCCAAGTAATCTCCTTCGTAAGCCACCGCCGCAAGATCACTCACGGACAAGCCGGCCTTGAAGATCGGCTTCATGGCGGCCAGGGCCCGCTTGAAGGATCTCTCCGGGAAGAACGAAACATTCATCGGCAGATTGCCGCCTCCGACTCCGGGATTAAAGGTGGTCTCGAAAGACAGATTCTCGATCCGGGAGATGGCCAGCCCCACCTTGTCCTGGACCCTGGCCCGGCTTAATTCTTCCTCGCCGAGGTCGGTTATCTCACGCCCGTCCCGGCGATCCACCAATCTGGTCAACCCCCGTTCGTCCAGAAGCCGGAGATGATAGCGAACGGCCCTCTCACTTAAGGTCATTCCCGTTTCGGTCATCCGGCGGGCGATCAGCCGTGACCCGAGGGGTTCCCGGACCTCTTTCAGAATCCTCAGGATAAGGAGGGTCTTCTTCTCAATCTCGTCCTGGCTGATGAGTTTAGTCATAGGCAAACGGCCATCCTTTGCCGATGACTTAACACCCCCCGCGGATACTTGTCAAGCAAGAAAATAAATTTATCAAGAACAGGTCTTGCGCAAGAAAAAGGTCTTGATTGACAGGGCTTTATTTGCCGATTGCCGGCTGATCGGGACGTATTGTGAAAGCTTTGAATGACGAGGTCAAGACGTTTGTGAATGAGACGTTTGTGAATGAAGCATGAGAGTTTAAAAAAAGGGATCGGCCCGGCTAAGGCCGATCCCTTGCACATTCTGGCGTCCCCACGGGGATTCGAACCCCGGTTACCGGCGTGAAAGGCCAGTGTCCTGGGCCTCTAGACGATGGGGACGGGAGGCTCTCAAGGCTCAAACGATCCGGCCCGAGAGCCGCTTCCTATACTTTGTTGCCCCGCCTGCTGTCAAGAAAAAAGTGGGTTCCGGGGTCAGGTCTTGCAATCACACTTTACCCTTTTTCTCCCAATTCGATTGTATTATTGCAAGACCTGACCCCTTTTTCAGTCCCGCCGGGATGCCCCGATCATCCCAAATATCCGGCAACCAGGGGGGTAAGAAAGTAGATCAGGAAGGCCGCCGAAGCCAGATACATCATCGGATGGATCTCCTTCTGATGGCCTTTGGCAATCTTGATGAAGGTGTAGATTATGAAGCCCGCCCCGATCCCGTTGGTGATGCTGTAGGTAAAAGGCATGAAGGTCACGATCACCAAAGCGGGAAACCCCTCCTCAAAGTTGCCAAAGGGGATGTCCTTGATCATGGCGCACATATAAAAACCTACCAGGATCAACGCCGGGGCCGTTGCCTGAGGGGGGATCGTCCCGGCTAGCGGGGAGATGAACAGGCATAAGAGGAAGAGCACCCCTACGACCACCGCCGTCAAGCCGGTTCTCCCGCCCTCGGCGACCCCGGCGGAGGATTCGATATAGGTGGTGACCGAGCTGGCGCTTGCCGCCCCGCCAAAAGCCGCCCCGAGGGAATCTACCAGCAGGACCTTTTTCAGACGGGGAAGACGTCCTTCTTTGTCAAGAAAACCGCCCTCGCCCCCGACGCCGATCACCGTTCCCATGGTGTCGAAGAAATCCGCCATCATTACCGAGAAGATGGTGATTACCGCGGTGAGAAACCCGACTCTAACAAAGATATCCAGGTTAAACCCGGCCCCGAAGGTGGAGAAATCGGGCAGGGCAAAGAAGGACGGGGGAATCACCGCCACCCCGGGGATGGTGAAGGCCTTGAGCCCCGAGGCGTAGTTGACGGCGATTGCAAGGAGGGTCGTGCCGATGATCCCCAGAAGCAGCGCCCCCTTTACCTTTTTCGTCATCAGATAGGTGGTCAAAAGAAGCCCCAAAACCGTCACGAAAACGGCAAGATTATCCAGATCGCCCAAGGTGACTGGAATACCGGTGCCGGTCTTGACGATTCCGCCGTTGAAAAGGCCGATAAAGAGAATAAAAAGACCGATTCCCACCCCGATGGCCCGTTTCAGGGCCAGGGGGATCGCATTCATTACCGCTTCCCGGAGTCCGGTGAGAACCAGGATCCCGATGATCACCCCTTCGAGAAAGATGACCCCCATAGCCGTCTGCCAGGGAAGCTTCATGCCTACGATGAACTGGAAGGCTACGACGGCATTTAAGCCCATCCCCGAAGCCAGGGCGAGGGGGTAGTTGGTCGCAAGCCCCATGAGAATGCTCAGCAGCCCGGCCGCAAGGCACGTGGCCGCCAGGGTCGGGGCAAAACCCGGCCCCAGATCTTTCAAGTCCGGGATGCCGGTAAAATTGAGGATAGCAGGATTGACAAAGATGATATAGGCCATGGTCATAAACGTCGTCGCCCCGGCCAAAATCTCCGTCTTTACATCGGTCCGGTTTTCCCGCAGTTTAAAAAGTCTCTCCAATAAACCGTCCATAGAACTCCTCCCGTAAAATAAAGTTCCCCCTCGACAACGTCAACCGGCCTCAAGCGGCCGGCTTCATGTCCGGATTTCCTCTCCTTCTCCCTTGAGTCACCCCTTTTTCCAACTACAGAAAAATCACCGGCTCCCTCAGAATCGCCGCCCTGGCCCGGACGGCCAGATCCGCCAGTTCCGGATGGGTTTCCTTAAGCGAGGCCAGCTGCCTTAAATTGTCCGCGGTGCGGGCGATCAGCATCGCCAGCCCCCCGTCGGTTATCTTCGTTCGCTCGACCAAATGATCCCAGTCGTATCCCCTGGCCCAGTCGTAAATCACAACGGCGGTCCAGTAATAAAAGTCCGTCAGGGGAAAGCCGGCGGCCTCAAGACGGCGTCCCATCGGGCCTATGGCCTTCATCATGCGCCCGTAGGCGGCGTTCAGGCGCCGGGGTTGTTTCTTTTTGTCGATCTCCATCTCCTGATCCCCGTCATAGACGAAAAGCGCCACAATGGCCGCAAGCAGCCTCTCGTCATCCCTGGGGAAGGCCTCCCGGCGGATGCCCTCGGCAATCAGCAGAGGCTGATCCAGCCTCAGCTTGGAGGCCCAGATGCCGTTTTCCGTCAGCCGGTCCCGATCATCGACAAAACCCTCCTGTTTAAGAAAGGCAAGATGACCCAGAAAATCTTCCCAGAGACTCTTCCCTCTTACAGTCTTGCTTTTCCTTTCCTCCTGGTTCTGCTGATAAGCTGCCAACGACCTGGTGAAGATATCCCGGATTCCCGCTGGCGAATGAGAAAGGAGCAGGTTTAGGGCCATGGAAAAATCGTTTCTTATCCGGCTTGCAATGTTGTCCGGTCTCCTGAAGAAAAGCCTCTTTAGATGTTCCAGATTCATGAATCTTCCCGGCAGGGCGAGCATGAACCCGATCTTGTCGAGCCCCCGCCTTCCTGACCTGCCGGTCATCTGGTGAAATTCGGTCGCGCTTAAGGGGCTGAATTCGCGGCCGTTGTAGAGATCGGAATTGAAAAGAACGATGGTCCGGGCGGGATAATTCACCCCCGCGGCGACGGTGGAGGTGGCGAAAATGGCCCGGAGATGGCCCTTTTTCATCATGGATTCGACGAGCATCTTCCAGGCGGGCAATTGGCCTCCATGATGGGCGGCAAGCCGGGTCTTCTTCAAGAGAGAAAGCTGCCGGTGCTCCCTCAGGTAGGGATAGCGGAGGAGTTGCTCTTCCAGATCGGCGCGGAAGGCCTCGTCTTCTTCCCCGCCTCCCGCCTCCAGGCATCTCAAAAGCGCCCCGTCACATTCCGACCGGGACTTCAAGAAGAAGATGGCCGGGGCCAACTGGAACGTCTCCAAAACCTGGAGAATCTCCGGAAGAAATCCTTCCGGCTGACGGAAGTGCCCCCTTTTGCCGGTGAACTCGGCCACCTTGGGATGGAGTTTTCTTGCTTCAAGATAGGGGAAAAGTTTACCGGAAGGCCTGAGAAAGAGGGGAAAAAGGGGCACCGGCCGCCGGCTCTCCTTGACCAGCCTGCATTCCTTGCCTCGGATCGAGCTCAACCAGAGGCAGATCTCCTGGGCGTTGCCGATGGTGGCGGACAGAAGCAGGAGATTTATCCGGGAAGGCAGATAGATCATGATCTCCTCCCAGACAACCCCCCGGTCCGGGTCCCCTAAAAAATGGGCTTCGTCTAAAATGACCAGATCGCAGGGCAGGTTTTCCCCCCGATACATGGCATCGTAGAGCTGATTGCGCAAAATTTCGGTTGTGCCTACGATAACCGGGGCATCCGGATTCTCTTTAACGTCTCCGGTTAAGATGCCGACCTTTTCCCCGTTGAACAGACCGGAAAATTCAACCCACTTGGCGTTGGTCAGGGCCTTCAGGGGGGAGGCGTACCAGGCGCGCCCCCCTCTTTCCAAAACCGCGCCGATTGCCTGCTCGGCAATCCAGGTCTTCCCGGCCCCGGTGGGGGCGGTGACAAGACAGTCCCCCTTTTCAATCGCCTCCAGGGCTTCCATCTGAAACGGGTCCGGGGTAAAGTCGCTGTCCGCCGGCCTGCCGATCTTAGAGAGGACCTTGTCCAGGGACGGATCAGCCTCCGGGGACAGTTGTTTGCGGACCCTGGTTTTCTCCTGAATAGCCTTGCTTCTTTTTCCCCTGCTCCGGCGGGTCGGCTTCATTTCCACCCTCTATCATTGATGAAAAGGCCGGCAAAGGAGAAAGCCGTCCCGAAATACGGACAGACTATGGAAAATATCAAGAATGTCAAAAGACATGAGGCGCCGGCCATTAGTCGGCCAGCCCCTCATCATGACTGGCGCGCCCAGGAGGATTCGAACCTCCGACATCCGGATTCGTAGTCCGACGCTCTATCCAGCTGAGCCATGGGCGCGCGTTCTTTTTTTTCTTAATCAACCGGGATAAATCTCCAAACCGGGCAATCTCTTACACCCCGAAAAAATTCGACTGCTTCTATCATCTTTTGGATGATTATTCACCTTCTTTTTTTCGGCCGCCTGTCGCCCCTCTACCCGGGATCCGCGGATTCTCCTTGCAGGGCTAATCTCAAGACCTCGCTCATTTCCTCGACAAAGAAGAATCCCGTCTCCTTGACCACCGTCGCCGGGATATCGACGAGATCCTTCCTGTTCCATTTGGGCAGGATGATCTTGTCAATGCCTGCCCGATGGGCCGCCAGAACCTTTTCCTTGATCCCGCCCACCGGCAGGACCAGCCCCCGCAGGGTTATCTCCCCGGTCATGGCGAGATTCCTCTTCACCGTCCGCCCCAGAAACAGGGAGGCCAGGGCGGTCATGATGGTGACCCCCGCGGAGGGTCCGTCTTTGGGAATAGCCCCCGCCGGCACGTGGATGTGGATCTCGAGGCTCTCAAAGAAATCCGCCGCCAGTCCCAATTGCGCCGAATTGCTCCGGATGAAGCTCAAGGCCGCCAGGGCCGACTCTTTCATCACCTCGCCCAGTTGTCCGGTCAGGGTGAGCCCTCCCTTGCCTTTCATCGCCGTTGCCTCGATAAAGAGCAGATCCCCCCCCGCCGGGGTCCAGGCAAGCCCCAGGGCAACCCCAGGCTTGGCTATCCTGGTGTCAGTCTCATCGGTTGCCCGGGGCGGCCCCAGGTATCTGGCCAGATCCCTGATCCCGATCCGGGCGCCGGTGATTTCCTCCTGGGCAATCCCGCTTGCCACCCCCCTGCAAACGCCCCCGATCTCCCGTTCCAGATTTCTCACCCCCGCCTCTTTCGTGTAGCAGGTGACGATCCTCTTTATCGCCCCGCCGGTGAAGACCGCCTGAGTGCCGGAGAGGCCGTTGGCCTCGATCTGCCTTGGGATCAGGTACCGCTGGGCGATTCTCACCTTCTCCTCGAGAGTATAGCCGGAAAGCTCGATCACCTCCAGCCGGTCTCTGAGGGGAGGCTGGATCGGGTCGAGGAGATTCGCGGTGGTGATGAACAGGACCCGGGAAAGATCGAACGGCACGTCGAGGTAATGATCGGCGAAGGTATGATTCTGTTCGGGATCCAAAACCTCAAGGAGGGCCGAAGAGGGATCGCCCCGGAAATCGGTTCCCACCTTGTCGATCTCGTCGAGCATAAAAACGGGATTGCCCGATTCGACCTTTCTTAAGCTCTGGATAATCCGCCCGGGCAGGGCGCCTACGTATGTCCTCCGATGCCCCCGGATCTCCGCCTCATCCCGGAGGCCTCCTAAGGCCATCCTGACGAACTTGCGGTTCATCGCCCGGGCGATGGATTGGCCAAGGGACGTCTTCCCCGTCCCCGGGGGGCCGACAAGGCAGAGGATCGGCCCCTTGGCCTCGGGTTTCAGTTTCCGGACGGCCAGGTATTCGATGATCCTCCTTTTGGGCTTCTCCAGGCCGAAGTGATCATCGTCCAAAACCCTCCTGGCCTTTTTTATATCCAGGTTGTCTTCCGTTGCCTCTCCCCAGGGTAGAGAGGTCATCCAGTCGAGATAGGTTGAGGCGACGGTGTACTCGGCGGAGGAGGGATGCATCCGGGAGAGGCGGTCCAATTCCCGTAAGGCCTCTTTTTTGGCCTCCCCGGTCAGCTTCTTCGCCTCTATCTTCGCCCGGTATTCCTCAACCTCGACCCTTGTTTCGTCGGTTTCCCCGAGCTCCCTGCGGATTGCCTTGAGCTGCTCTCTTAAGTAATATTCCCGCTGGGTCTTATCTATATCGGTCTTGACCTGGGTCTGGATCCTGTTGCCGAGCTCGAGGATTTCGAGCTGATGGGTAACGAGTCTCGTCACCTCACGAAGCCTCTCCTTCACGTCGATGAGGGAGAGTATCTTCCGCTTTTCCTCAAGGGAGACATTGATAATCGAGGCGATTATATCCGCCAGTACCCCCGCTTCGGTAATGGACTTGGCCAGACCGCCGAATTCCTGGGGAAGGAAAGGCGAGAGCTTCACGATGCCCTCAAAGAGGTTCACCAGGTTCACCATCATGGCCTCGGTCTCGAGGTCCTTGATCTCGTGATCCGGAAGGACCTCGACCCGTCCCTCGAGGTAGGGTTTCCCCCGGATGATCTCAACAACCCTGATCCGGGAGATCCCCTGGATGAGGAGCTGGGCGCGCAGATCCGGGGCCTTGGCCATTCTCTGAATGAAGGCGCCGGTCCCGATGCTCTGGTAATCATCGGGATTTATCTGATCGGGAAGTTGAGGATTGCCTTTAGTGGCAACAATCCCGATAAAACGGTCCCCGACCATGGCATCATCCACAAGG
>JBBIJM010000022.1:0-31102 GCA_037445955.1 Syntrophobacterales bacterium | reverse complement strand
AAGCAACCTGCTTCCCTTTCGCAGCCGGCTTAGGCCGGGGATCCTTCTTAACATCCATCTCCACGCAAAAGGCGCCGGACGCCTTGGCCGTCGCATGCCGAAAGTGAAGACCGGTGCCGTGAGCCGGATATCCCTCGAGGGGATTATTGATAATCTGGAAGGGACGATCCGCGGGCTTCATTGGGCAAGCAAGAAAACGCAGTGGGTGGATTATTATGCCGACACCAACTATTCCCCGGCGGCCCTGGCGGAAAAAAGGGAACTCGTGGGGCAATACATAAGGGATCTGGCCCCGGAGTCCGTTTGGGATCTGGGCGCCAACACGGGCCTTTTCAGCCGCTTGGCAAGCGGCCGGGGCATCCCGACGGTCTCTTTTGACCTCGATCCCGGGGCAACTGAAGTGAGCTATTTACAAGGGGTCAAAGAACATGATCACTTCCTGCTTCCCCTCTGGATGGATCTGGCAAATCCCTCTCCCGCGGCCGGTTGGGAACACAACGAACGCAATTCTCTGGCGGAGAGAGGACCGGCGGATCTGATCCTGGCCCTGGCCTTGATCCATCATCTGGCCATCGGCAACAACCTGCCTTTCAAAAAAATCGCCTCGTTTCTGGCCAAACTCGGCGGCCATCTCATCATCGAATTCGTTCCGAAGGAGGATTCCCAGGTGCAAAGGATGCTCGCTGTTCGGGATGATATCTTCCCCGGCTATACCCAGAGGCAATTCGAAGAGGATTTCGGGGCCTTCTTCAGGATAGAGAAGAGAGCCCCGATTAGAGACTCCCGGAGATTCCTCTATCTCATGAAGAACTTAAGGAACCAGACCAGATGAGCAGGATAAGCAGGCTCTCAACCTTCCCCATCCATCCCCTTCTTCTGGCCTCCTTTCAGATCCTCTACCTCTATGCGGTAAACATCAATCAGGCAAGCATCAAGGCCGTTCTTTTTAATCTGCTTCTGGCCGTTTTCTTTACCTTCTCTATTTGGCTGTTATTCTGGTTATTCACCAGAGACAGAATGTTAGCGGGCCTGGTTGCCTCCTGGTGGTGTTTTCTGTTTTTCCTCTACGGCCGAATCTATCTGGCCCTCATGGGTATCACGATCGTCGGGCTAGTCATAGGCCGGCATCTATCTTTGCTGATCATTTTTTTCACCCTCAGCCTCGCTTCCACCTTATGGATTGTAATAAGCAAACGGCTGAGACAATCCCTCACTGAGATAACATCTCTCTTAAACATCGCCGCTTTGGGGTTGGTTTGCATAACCGTCCTGACAGGGGTGTTTAAATACGACTGGTCTCGCCACGAAGAGGCCCGAGGTGGTGGAATCATAAATCAGGGAATAAGCGCCCCGGCCCCTTCCCCGAGAATCAAGGCCGTTGCCGTAACCCGTCCTAACGTTTATTTCTTCATTTTTGACAGTTATACAAGCCCCGGGGTGCTGCGAAAATATTACAATTGGGATGATAATAATCTCACCCAGGGTTTAAGGACAATGGGCTTTACGGTGAGAGAGAACGCCATGAGTAATTATCCCTTTACCGATCTCTCCCTGGCTGCCACCCTGAACATGACCTATATCCATTTGGCGCCGGGGTTCGCCGAGGCGAAGAGCCAGACTTCCTACCTGGGAAGACACATCAGACACAATCAGACGGCGGATTTTTTCGCCTCCCGGGGATACGAGGTGATCATGCCGGCAAGATGGCCAAGAGATGACCAAGGTGAATATCCGACCGCTATTAAGGAAGAAAAAACTCCCGTCTCGCCGCTTCAAGCATTATTAACCGATGACTTTACCCTTCTTGTCGTTCGAGTCTCGCTGCTCAGGTCAATCGAGAGGGAACTATTGAGCAGGTACCTTGCCGATCAAATCAGCTCCGAGATTCAATCCTTAATTATCACCAAGGCTCCTCCCCGACCCACCTTCCAGTTTGTTCATATTATGAGCCCCCACGAGCCGTATCTCTTTGATTTTGACGGATCGAGGAAAAACCTTGCGGAAAGCGTCTGGGGCAGGTTCGAAAAACAGCAGGGCTATGTAAACCAGGTTCGATTTATCGGAACCAAGATTCTGGAAATTACCGCGAATATCATTAAAAATGACCCGGAAGCTGTCATCATAATAATGGGGGATCACGGCCACGGCCATATCGTCGGAGAATATTTCACAACCAGAAAGAAGCCTCCCGCCGATTTTCTCCATGCCCAAATGGGAATACTATCCGCCGTCCGACTGCCCCCCGGCTTTTCCCTCCCGGAAAAGATCAGCCCGGTAAATATGTTTCGCTACCTCTTGAATGCCTTGTTTGCGGCGGGATTGAAGCCCCTTCCCGACAGGTATTTCTTCGCGCCCAACCGCGAGCCTTATGTGGTACATGAGGTAACGGAAGATGTTGCAGACCAATAAAGGATGATCGATGCCGAACTTTTGGCGGATAAGGACCCGGGAGAACCTTGCCTCACTGACGCCCGCGGCCACGTAAATCAGCGGCATACCCTATGTGATGGACCTGGATAAATCGCAGGCGGAGGAGATCCTCAATAGCTAACCCCGGCTTTGACACGGAAAATTTGTCCTCCTCCACAACTGCTGGCGTGGCAAGAGTTTCGGTCATGGGCAGATACGTCAAAGCTCAGGTGGACATTTCATTGGGGTAAGGTCTTGAAGGTCAATCGTATGATTGCAAGACCTGACCCCATAGTCTCCCGGCGTCCCCATATCAACGAGGTAACCGACCTCCGGAAGCCTCCAGGCATAAAGGGGGATGCCTCGGGCAAGCCACCGGGGAAAGATGTCCCGGCCAAAATCACAGAAGCCCTCCGCAGGGATCTCGTCAAGCAGGATCCGATCGAGGATCATGATCCCCGAATTGACCCAGCGGGAGCGGCTCTGTCCCTTTTCGGGCTTTTCGATAAACCGGTGGATCCGCCCTTCCCCGTCGATTGAGACGGCCCCGCCCTGGGAGGCGTCCCGCCGGAAATCGACGGCGAGGGTGGCGTGCGGGGAACCTCCCCGGCTCAGATGGAAGGCCAGAAGTTCCCCCAGATCAAGATCGGTGAGCACGTCGCCGTAGACCACAAGGAAAGGGTCGTCAAAAAGTCCGCCACCGCCTTTACCCCTCCGGCGGTTCCCAGCAGATCCGGCTCGAGAGAATAGCGGATCTTCAGGCCCAGGCCGGCGCCTTCGCCGAAATGGGACATGATCGCCTCCGGATGATGGTGAACATTGATCATCACCTCCCGGATATCATGGCTGCTTAGTCACTTGAGAATATGAAGAAGCACCGGCCGGCCCGCAACCGGCAGCATCGGCTTGGGAAGGGACGCGGTAAGATTATGCAGCCTCGTCCCCTTTCCCGCCGCAAGGACCATTGCCTTCATCCGGCCCCCTTTTGGTTTTTACCCTTCTGTATTTGAATCTTGCAAATCCCGCCCGATCAAATCGAGAATCCGTTTGGCATAGCCCTCCATGCCGTGATTCTCAAGGGCCGTCTCCCTTGCCCTTCTCCCCATCTCCCCGGCCTTGACGGGGTCGGCAAAGAGGGTTTCAACGGCCGCTGCGATGGCCTCCGGGTCCTTCCAGGGAACCAGCAGGCCATCTACCCCATGGGTTACATATTCCCGGGTGGTTATGGTGTCGGTGGTGATCACCGGCTTGCCGTAGCACATGGCGGAGACGAGGGTCGTCTCCCCGGCCGGGGAATCGATCCTCTCTAAGGGGATAATCGCCGCCGCCGCATTTTTCATCAGTTCCTCCGCCTTCTGGCCGAAGGCGTCTCGATATACGGTGACGTTTTCCGGGATGGATAAACCCTTAAGAAAGGCATCGGTCGTAGCCACAACGAATCTGCGGGACGACTTGGCCGCCGCCGCCATGAGGGTGGCGAAATCCCGGTAGCTCATCCCCACCGTATAGAGGTAGCCGTCTTTTTTAAAGCCGCTGTACTCGGGATACCGCCTGAAGATCAGAGGCTGCTTCAAATGAACGCATTGTTCCTCGGCCAGACCGTATCTTTCTTTTGTCAATTTCAAGCTGCCTTCGGACAGGAAGCTTAGATGATCGATTTTTTTATACGCCAGGGCGATCAACCACCGCCTAGGCATTTCCAGGAAAAGGTTTTTCCGCTCGATCAGGGTGGCATTTAAGGAGATCATTCTCGGCAGGCGGGAAAAGGTAACGAGTTTGATCAGTCCCAGCATGACCCCTGCCACCTGGGACCAGGCCACGGCGTAATCGTATTCGCCGCGGCGCCGGTAGGCCTTCCAGGCGACCATAAAACAGCGGGGCCAATGGGAAAAGACCTTGGTGAGCGGCGTCCATTTCGCCTGAATGAAGTCGGTGCCCAGGGTTTCACATCGAGCGCCGTTCTCCCGGAAACATCTGGCCAGGAGGAATTCGTCTTGCGGCTGCCAGTCCACAAGAAGCATTATCTTTGGAGATCTGTCCATTTTCGCCTGTTTCCACCTTTCGCCTGGGGCCGACCCACGACCTGCCTCCGGCTTCCCTGGGATCTTAGCCGGTTTCAGGTTTGTTATATCATCGTCCGGAAAAAATCCAGCGGTAAAGACCCTGTCAATTCCCTGTTCGAAGAGCAGAGGGATTGGCCGGTTCCCGAATCCTCAGTAGTGTCCGTCAAAGCCCCCGCTTGTCCCCGGCGCCTGATCCCCGGTCATCTTTCCGCCGGACCCTATCTGAAGGCGTCGGCATTGACCGCAGGGTTTATTTTTGTTATAGCCCTGATCGTTTGGGGATATATCCCCTGATCCAAGGAGGACTCTTGAAAAAAAGGATCTTAAGCGGTATGCGCCCCACCGGGCGGCTTCACCTGGGCAATTTTAACGGGGCCTTAACCAACTGGATAGACCTGCAAAACGACGGCGGGTACGATTGTTTCTATTTCATCGCCGACTGGCACGCCCTGACCACCGATTACAACAATACCGGAAATATAGGTGAAAATACCTGGGAGATCGTCGGCGATTGGCTGGCCTGCGGGCTCGATCCCGGCAAGAGCACCCTCTTTATCCAGTCTCAGATCAAGGAGCACGCCGAGCTTTTCGTCTTTCTCTCGATGATAACCCCGATCCCCTGGCTCGAGCGGAACCCCACCTTCAAGGAGATCCAGGCGGAACTCGCCGACAAGGAGCTGGGGACCTTCGGGTTTTTGGGCTACCCGATCCTGCAGGCCGCCGATATCATCATCTACAAGGCCGACGGCGTGCCCGTCGGCGTGGACCAGCTTCCCCACGTCGAGCTGACCCGGGAGATCGCCCGCCGGTTCAATTACCTCTACGGCGAGATATTTCCCCTGCCCGAGACCCTTCTTACGGCGGTGCCGAAACTGCTCGGCATCGACGGAAGGAAGATGAGCAAGTCTTACGACAATGCGATCTATCTTTCCGACCGGGGCCGGGTCCTTGCGGACAAGGTATCCTCCATGTTCACCGACCCGCAGAGGATGAGGAGGAAAGACCCGGGCCGCCCTGGCCTCTGCAACGTCTTTTCGTTCCATCGGCTCTATTCATTTGGCCTTCGGGTTTTGGAAATCGAGAAGGACTGTCTCGACGCGAAGATCGGCTGCACCGACTGTAAAAGGGAGCTTGCCTTGAGGCTTGCCGAGGCCCTCCTGCCGATCCAGGAACGACAGGACTACCTGAGCCGGCATCCCGCCGAGGTTCGGGAGATCATCGAGGAGGGGAACGGCAAGGCCCGGATCATCGCGGCGGCCACGATGGAAGAGGTGAGGCGGGCCATCGGTATAGAAAGCTAATGAGCTATGAAATAAAACTCGAGGTGTTTCAGGGCCCGCTCGATCTGCTGTTGTATCTGATCAAGAAAAACGAGATCGATATCTACGACATCCCGATTGCCCTCATTACCAGACAATACCTGGAACATCTGGACAAGCTGCGCTCTTTGAACCTGGATCTGGCCGGGGAGTACCTGCTCCTGGCGGCCACGTTGATCCATATAAAATCGAAGATGCTTCTCCCCGCCGAAGAGGAGCCGGAGACGGAAGAAGAAGATGATCCCCGCCAGGAACTGGTGGAACAGCTCCTGGCTTATCAGACCTATAAAGAGGCCTATCTGAAGATCGCCCGGCTGCCTGTCTTAGATAAAGACGTCTTTAAACGGGGCAACTTCCCCCAGGAGGAGCCCGGGAGGAAAGAAGAGGAAAAGATCGAGGCGAACCTTTTTGATCTGATCGAGGCGTTTCAACGGATCCTTTCGTCCTGGGACCAGGCGGAAATCATGGAGATCGACCGGGAGAAGATCAATCTTGCGGAAAAGATGAACGAAATCTTAAGCAGCCTCGAGGTCAAGGACGGCCTTTCCCTGGAGGAGCTGCTGGAGGGAGCGAAGACCCGCCGGAGGCTCGTCTATACGTTCCTCGCCCTTCTGGAACTCATGAAACAGAGGATCATCAAGGCCTACCAGAACGTCTCTTTCGGCCCGATCAGGGTATATCTGTCGGTTGCTTGAGGGATTATGGATGATTTGAGAGGGATAATCGAAGCCCTGATCTTTGCGTCGGATCACCCCCTTCCGGCGGAAAAGATAGGGGAACTGCTCCCTGAAGCAACGGGTCCCCAGATTAAGGAAGCCCTGGGGCAACTGGTGGAACAATACCGCTCCCGGGCGGGCGGGCTGGTTCTTTCCCACGTGGCCGGGGGCTATCAGCTCCGGACAAAAGAGGAACTGGCCCCCTGGATTGTAAGACTGAAGTCGGGGAAACCGCCCTCCCTTTCGACCGCCGCCCTGGAGACGCTGGCCATCATCGCCTACCGCCAGCCCATCGTAAAAGGAGATATCGAGCGGCTCCGGGGGGTGGATGTAAGCGCCCCGCTCAAGGGTCTGCTGGAAAAGAAGCTCGTCAGGATCATGGGAAGGAAGGATGTCCCGGGAAGACCGATCATCTACGGCACGACCAGAAGGTTTCTCGAGGTCTTCGGTCTCAAGGACCTCTCGGATCTGCCTTCGCAACGGGAATTGAAGGATTTGGGGATATAGCGCCTTGGAAGAGAGACTGCAAAAGATAATATCCCGCGCCGGCCTTGCCTCCCGGAGGACGGCGGAGGAGCTGATCCTGGCCGGACGGGTGAAGGTAAACGGGGCAGCGGCAATGCTCGGGATGAAGGCAGACGAGGCCAGGGACGAGATTCTAATCGACGGGAAACCCCTGGGAGACCGGGGGATCAGGCTTTATCTCCTCCTCCACAAACCACCGGGTTATGTGACGACCCTGAAGGACCCCCAGGGGCGGCCGGTTGTCACCGACCTCCTCCAGGAGATTCCCCAGCGGATCTATCCCATAGGCAGGCTTGACTACAATTCCGAAGGCCTGCTCCTCCTTACCAACGACGGTGATTTTGCCCAGAAGATCGGCCATCCGAGGAACCGGATGCCCAAGACCTACCGGGTCAAGGTACAGGGAAATCCGGAGAGGAAACATCTTGAGGCCTTAAGGAGCGGGATCCGCCTGGAAGACGGGATATTCAGACCCCTTGAGGTTAACCAGGAAAAAACAAATCCCAAAAGCATCTGGATCTCCCTTGCCATCGTCGAGGGAAGGAACCGGGTCATCCGCCGGGCGCTGGAGTCTCTCGGGTTCCGGGTGGCAAGGCTCATCAGGACCTCGATCGGCCCGATCGATCTTGCCGATCTGCCTCCCGGCAGGTGGAGACATCTGACCAGAGAAGAAAGGCAGGCTCTCCTTAATCAGGGATGATCACGATTTATCGCCCCTTTTTTACCGGCTCCCGGCGGGAAAATTTGACGGAAGGTCAAAAATCGCTTGACAAGCCGGTCAAAATAGAAGATACCTCACCCATATCCTATACTTGGAACATTATCCAAACGGTTGTCCGTGGCAAACCAAAAACAGGAGGCATTTATGACCAAATCCGATCTCATTCAGGCGCTAAGCGACAAGGAACAGCTCTCCGAGAAGGCCTCAAGCGACATAGTGAATCTCATCTTCGAGAGTTTCACCGAAGAGCTGAAAAGCGGGGGCCGCATCGAGATTCGCGGGCTGGGTAGTTTTGTCGTGAGAACTTACGGCGCCTATACCGGCAGAAATCCCAAGTCCGGCAACAAGATCAAGGTCAAACCGAAACGCCTCCCCTTCTTCAAGGTCGGCAAAGAGCTGAAGGAGCGGGTTGACGGGAAGGCCTAAAACCCCGCCCCGATTGCCAACTCCGAACAAATTGGCTTCATCCCGCCCGGATCCAGCCGCAATCAGCGCCCTGAAATAATCCCTTCTTCGCGAAAGCTGAAATAGTCGTTTTCGCCTATGATGAGATGATCGTTGACGACGATGTTGAGGGCCTTTGCCGTATCCTCGATGGTTCTTGTCACCCGGATGTCCGCCGCCGAAGGCCTGACCTCGCCGGAGGGATGATTGTGAACCAAAATC
Source organism: Syntrophobacterales bacterium (assembly GCA_037445955.1). Taxonomy (GTDB): domain Bacteria; phylum Desulfobacterota; class Syntrophia; order Syntrophales; family CAMTWB01; genus JBBIJM01. The sequence goes on along the minus strand of JBBIJM010000022.1, from coordinate 22,683 downwards.
AGGGCCGAAGCCTTTTTCTTCAAGGCGTTCTCCAGGACCTTCCGGGGATAGACCACCGCCTGATTTACTATCCCCTCCTGGATCGTCTCCACGTCGATAATCCGGTTCTGGCTGTCGAGATAGATGGCCAGGAACCGCTCATCCTTGACGCCCCCCAGGATGACCTTGCAGTAGTCGTAGAGGTCCCGCAAGCAGGTTATTTGATCCTTCCTGCGGGACCTGGCGGCCAGATACACCGAGAGGGTTTCCTTGACCAGCTTGATCAGGATCGCCGAATGGGTCTTGAGGCCGGGGACCTCCTCAAGCTCTTTAATGTCCGCATCGAGGACCCCCTTTACCGTGTGGAAACGCTCCAGCAGGACCTTGCCAAGCGGCTTGACATCCCTCCGGGGGATCGCATAAGTAAGGAGAAGCTCAATAATTTCGTATTCCTGAAAGGCCCCGATCCCGCTTGTGACGAACCTCTCCTTCAGCCGCTTTCGATGCTCCAGATAATGGGGGCTCTCATCGGGCATCGATCTTGCCGTCTTTTTCCCTGCACGTTGAAATATTGAAAGGGATATAGGCCGGGCACCAGGCCAAAGCCGCCGTCAGCAGGGGGATGATCCCGATCAACCCCCACCAGCTTTCGTAATGGATGCCGAGGGCGACAAGGATAACCCCCGCGGCCGCCCTGATCAATCTGTCCGCATTTCCCACGTTACACTTCATGGCTTTTCCCTCCCTCCTTTTAAGAAAACAAGAGCGCTTACGTATTGCTGATCTTGTCATTTCGACCTTTATTCTTTGCCATTTCGACCGCCCTCCCAAGTCATTTCGAAATGATATCAGGCAAAGCTTTCAAAACCCCTTTTCCCTTGAGTTCCACCCCTTGTCTGACCTGCGTTACCGCCCCGGTTTTAGGAGGTCTTAAGCAAAAGCGCGTCCTTCCTCGGCTCTTTAACGGTAAGGGCAATAAGCGCCCCGCCATAGGCCCCGGCGGCGGCCACGAAGAAGCTTACCTTGTAGGTGGAATAGGCATCGGCCAGATATCCGGCCAGGGCCGGGCCCACCATCTGGCCGAGACCGAAGAAGATCGTGATTAAGCCCAGCCCCGCCGGGGCAAGCTTCGGACCGACCAGATCACCGACGGCGGCGGCGATCACTGCGGGGATACCGAAGGCGGTAATCCCGAACAGGAAGGTAGCCAGGAGGTATCCCGGATAACCTTTCGCCAGGGCAAGGAGGATAAAACCCGTCCCCTGCAGGGAAAAAACGAGAAAAAACCCCGCCCTGCGGCCGATCCGATCGGAAAGGGCGCCCCAAACGAAGCCGCTGAAAATGCCTAAACCCCCGGTCAGAGACCAGAGGAAGCCGGCGGTCCTTTCGGGCAGGCCGGCCTCCTTGATCAGGTAGGCGGAATAGAGATTTATTACGATTATATAGGAAAAACCGAAGAGAAGATAGATCGCTGCCAGGTGCCAGAGTTTCGGGGATATATAGACCTGACCCCAGTTCAGGCCTGGCGCCTTTCCCTTCAGGGCCGGGGCCGGCGTCTCTCCCGGGGGTGCTCCCACCGGGACAAGCCCAAGCTCCTCCGGCCGGTTCCTGAGGAAGACCAGGGCGACAAGTCCGAAAAGCGCCACCAGCCCCCCCAGGAAAAACCAGCTCACCCGCCAGCCTGCGACCGGATAGGCCCGGTTGATCACCGGCACGAGGAGTCCGGCCACCAGGATTCCCAGACCGGAGCCGCCGGCTGCGAGCCCCGCCGCCATCCCCCGCCGCCGCGGGGCGAACCAGGAGGAGAGAAGCCCCATGACCGGGACATTGCTCCCGCCGCTGCCCAGGCCGGTAACAAATCTCATCGTCCCGGCCATGACGATCCCGCCTGCCAGACCGGTCAAGACCATCGCCGCCCCCCCGGCAAGAAGGGAAAAGGAGATCACCGCCCTGGGCCCGTATCTGCTGGCAAGGAGGCCGCCGATGAAGGAAAACAACAGGTACCCAAGAAAATTGACCGAGGCGAGCAGGCCCATTTCCGTGTTGCCGACCCCAAGCCCGGCCATCATACCGGGATAGATGACGGTGAAGGAAAAGCGGCCGAACCCCAGGGCCCCCATGACGACAACGACACTGACCGCCGCGATCACGTACCCGTAATGGGACCGCCGCCCCTTCCCTTTCATCTTCTCATCCCCCACGCCTCGAGAGCTATGAAGTATTCATGATTTTGTCATTTCGAGCGGATCCAGATTCAAAGCTTTCGTTTCTTGAAATCAAGCCACAGGATGTAAAAAATGAGGAATATGCTCCCCAGGGCCGCCGGCAAGGCCGCCTCCCCGGCAAACAAGTTGAGCGCGAGCCCCCCGGCAAGACCGTAGTTCTTGAGGGTCCCCAGAAGCATTACGCTCACGACGATGCCCTTCTCAATCCGAAAGAGCCTCCCCGTCCATTCGATGACGAGCCCCATCATAAACGTGCTGGCAAAGGTAATCGCCGCAACAGGCAGGATATTCAGAGGAAAGGCGAAGAGGAGCTGGCGATTCACCCCGATTACACTAAAGAGGACCAGAAAGAAACTCCAGTCGATAATTGCCCCCTTGACCGGCTCCAGTCTCCGGTCCCAGCCTTTCCGGATAAGAAGGCGGGATAGAACCAGGGGCAAAACGATCAGTTGCAAAGCCACGATCAAAAGATCCGCCATGGCCACCTGCACCCCGTCCAGGAGGACATAGATAATGACCGGCATCAGGATCAGGGCCCCAAGATACCCTCCTACAACCCCGATCAAGGCATAGGTGCCGTTTCCTTTAAGGATATGGGCAAAAGGGATGATGGCAATCGCCGGGGGCACCGCCGCCATGAGAACCACTCCCTGCCACAATCTTTCCCCTTCTACGAAGACGGCCCCGGCAAAAATAATAAAATTGGTTAACACCAGATAATTCATCCCGACGCCTACGAAAAAAGGCATAAGGAGGGAGCGGTTGGAGGTCAAGGTCTTGGTCGGGATGCCCAGGAGGGAGGCGGTCATCGCTAAAGCCAGGGCGGGAAGGGTAAGGTGCTTGATTAGGTTCGCCAGCGGATAGATCAATAAACCCAGGGCGATGGCGCTAAGAAAAATAAAATTTCTGTTCGTCAGGAGCCTCGCTGCGAAACCCATCTAAGTCTCCTCTTCAAATAGCCCGGCAAGCGGGATATTTGCTTCTTGATCGAAGGGAAGAGCAAGCTTCTTGATGAGCCTGATCCCCTCCCCCTTGACCCGGTCAAGCAGGTTCTCGCTCACCAAAATACGGGCCAGATCCTTGGTGTTCTTGATAAAGGCCACCTCAGGCCGCCTCCCGGCGGAGAGCCAGAAACATCTGAGGGCCGCCTCCAGGGCCTCCCGGTCAGAGGGAAAGGCCAGGGGGATCTTCCCCCTCTGGATAAACGTGCTGGTGATTATGTTTTCCCGCATGGCCTCGTAATCGATGGATTTCATCAGGCGAACCGTCGTAAAATCCGCAAGTCCGATCCCCAGGGCATTGCCGTGGGAGGCCGGGGTCAGATTGAGGGCGGCCAGATACCGGATCCGGGGTTCCGGCGGGTCCTCTTCGCCGTAGATGCCGATCCGGCCGATAATGCCGGTATCCATGCCCGTGCCGCTTATCTCCTTGCCCATCTCCCCTACCAGGAGGATGTCGGTTTCGGCGAAAGGCAGCCGGGGTCTCAGCCGTCGTGCCTCTTCCAGGAGCTCCGGCTCTCTCGCGGCGAATTCTTCCGGCTTAAGCGCGACGATCTTCGCGGTTTCATCGTAGCCGTTCTCCAGGATGGCAAGCCCCATCAGGATCGGGGCCTTCTTGAGGACAGCCCGGGCCACCTCCGGGATGGCCTCCTTCAAACCCATCGTCCCCCAGCGGTGGATAGCCTGGGCCTGACGATGTTTTCCCAGACCGATGGCAAGCATTTTGTGCAGACCGCTTTCCAGATTGCCCCGGTAATCCGTATGGGGCTTCACCCGGGCCACAACGATTATCCCGCCGGCTTGGGCGGCAAAACGGTCCAGGTAAACGGGCATTCCCCTGTCTGTTTGACCCAGTTCGTCCACTTCCAGGGAGGAGAGAACCGGCGCCCCTACGGAAGAGGCGGAGATTCCCAATTCCCGAAGAGTCTCCACCTGGCCCGAGGCGGTTGCCCCGCCGTGGCTCCCCATGGCCGGGACAATATAGGGACGGCCTCCTGCGGCCTTCACCCGGTCCGCCACTACCCTGAGGATCGGCCCGATCCGGTGAATCCCCCGGCTTCCCGCAGTGATGGCCACCTTCATCCCGGGGGCAATGAGGCGGGCAAGCCCTCCCCTGTCCATTTCCTCCTCGACGGTCCCGGGTATATCGGCTACGGTCAAGTCTGGAAGTTTCTGCTCAATCAAGGCGAATCTGGGAAGCATCTTCCTTTCCTTGAGGATCCTAGCGGAACATCCCCATGACCGTGGGCAGCCAGAGGGTAATCTGGGGAACATAGGTAATGATGAAGATATTGGCGATGAGCACCGCCAGGTAGGGAACAAGGTAGCCGGCCATGTCCTCGATCCGGATCCGGGCGATATTACAGGTAACGAAGAGATTGATCCCCAGGGGCGGGGTCACCATCCCCACGGCCAGATTGACGATCATGATCATTCCGAAATGGATGGGATGAACCCCGAGCTGGACGGCGATGGGGAAGAGGAGCGGAGTGAGCAGGATCAGCGCCGCCGAGGTCTCGAAGATCGTTCCGATAAAGAGGAGGAGGAGATTGACCAACAGAAGGAAAACAAGGGGATCCTGGGTGATCATCAGGAAGGCCTCGGCTATCTGGACGGGGATCCTCTCCCGGGTCATCAGCCAGCCGAAGGTGGCCGCATTGGAGATGATGATCATTATGATTGCGGTGGTTACCGCCGAATTGGCCAGGATGTTCTTCAAATCTTTCAGTTTTATTTCCCGATAGATAAACATCCCCACGACGAGCCCGTAGAACACCGCCACCACCGCCGCCTCGGTGGGGGTGAAAACGCCGCCGTAGATCCCTCCGAGGATGATGAGAGGCATCAGCAGGGCCAAAACGGCGTCCTTGAAAGAGCGCCAGGTCTCCCCCGGAGACACCCCGGCGGTCCCCTTGTTTCCCTTGATCCGGGAAATGACATAAGCGGTCAGCATCAGGCTTACTCCGATTAAGATCCCGGGGAGAAAGCCCGCGATGAACATGGTCCCTATGGACTGACCCGCCATGACCCCGAAGAGAACCATGGGAATAGAGGGGGGGATGATCACCCCCAGCTCTCCCGAAGAGGCTACCGTAGCCGCGGCGAAGTTGAGAGGGTAGCGGTACTGGACCATCGCCGGGATCAGGATCGTGCCGATCGCCGCGGCGGTGGCGGCGCTGGAGCCGGAAATCGCCGCAAAGAACATGCAGGTGGCCACGGTGACCACCGCGAGCCCCCCGGTCATCCTCCCCACCAGGCAGATGGCGAAGTTGACGAGCCGCCGGGAGATCCCCCCGAAACCCATCAGGTTTCCCGCCAGGACAAAGAAGGGTATCGCCATCAGGGGAAACGAATCCACCGAGGCGAACATCCGCTGGGCGACGATGGTCAGGGGTATCTGTCCCTGAATCACGAGGGTGACGGTGGTCGCGGCGCCCAGGGAAAAGGCGATGGGCATGTTCAAGAGAAAAAAGAAAAACAGGGAGGAAAGAAGGATGGTACCCATGATCTTAAGATGAGCCCCCTTTCCATCTCTCCAGGGCCACCACAAATACGTTGGCGAGCATGAGGAGGGCCCCCGCCGGCACGGCGAGATATGGCCAGGACATGCTGATCTGCATCGCCGGCGATACCTGCGGCGCATTCATAATGGTAAGCCGGAGGCCGTAGTATAAGACCACCATCAGGAAACAGACGGTGAATACCAGCACCAACTCTTTGGAAACGCTCTTTACGGGCCGGGGCAGGATGTTCACCAGGGCCTCCATTCCGATGAGCGCCTTTGCCCGGACCCCCAGCCCGGCCCCGAGGAAAACGAGCCAGATCATGAGATACCGGGCCATCTCCTCGGACCAGGGCAGGGGCGCCTCGAGGATGTATCGATAGATCACCTGGGCAAAGATCGCAAGGGACATAAGCCCCAGCATGACAGCCAGCATCCAGGTGACAAGGTGATTCACCTTGTCCATGATCTTGATATAGAATTCGGCAGGCGCCACTCTTTAGTCCTATCTCGTATTTACGATCCGTTCGATCAGGTCCCGGCCGAATTCCCCTTCGAACTGCCGATAAACCGGCAGGGTTGCCTTCTGGAAGAGGGACTTGTCCACCGTCGAGACGATCATCCCGGCTGCCTTCAGCTTATCGATCTGTTCGTTCTCCTGCTGGGTGATAAGAGACCTCTCGTAGTCTCTGGCCTCGAGGGCGGCGCTTCTGAAGACCGCCTTCTGCTCTTCGGTGAGCCTGTCCCAGGTCATCTTGCTCACCATCAGCGGGGCCGGAGAAAACACATGGCCCGTAAGAGAAAGATACTTCTGAACCTCATAGAACCGGGAGGTGAAGATCACCGGGATCGGATTCTCCTGCCCGTCCAGGGTCTTGGTCTGGAGCGCGGTAAACACCTCGGAGAAGGCCATCGGCGTGGGGGCGGCCTCCATCTGGCGGAAGGCGGCCATATGGACCCTGTTTTCCATGGTGCGGAGTTTCAGTCCCTTGAGATCCCCCGGGGTCAAAACCTCCCGCCGGCCGTTGGTCAAGTGGCGGAAGCCGTTTTCCCAGAAGGCAAGGCCAATGATATTCCTTTTCTCCAGTTCCGCCAGGAGCGAGGCCCCGATCGGTCCGTCTAACACCTTATAGGCGTGGGCCTTGTCCCTAAAGAGGAACGGCAGGTCCACAACATTCATCCGGGGAACGAAGCCCCCCAGAGGCCCCGTCGAGGAAATGACCACATCGACGCTGCCGATCTGCATCCCCTCGGCGAGCTCCCGCTCGGCGCCCAGGGCGCTGCTGTGGAAGATCTGGATCTCGATCCGGCCGCCGGTTCCCCTCTCGACCAGTTCCTTAAACCTCTTTAGCCCCAGGTTGTAAGGATGGGTCTCGGCGGTCGAGCTTCCCGCTTTAAGCACCAGCTTGCCCTGGGCCAAAGATTCGCCCGGCGGGAAAAATCCAGATAAAACTACCGCAAGCGCAATAGCCAGAATGCCGTAAGTAAGCTTTGCTCCCATTTTATTCCTCCTTTTCGTCAATTGTATCAATATTATCCGTTCCCTCGCACAACGGGGAACGTGTTGGCCCCGTGGGGCATGACGGTGATCTTCGGTTCCCTGGCCGGGCATCTTTCGGCGGCTATCTCAAGGGCCTCTTCCACCGTTTCGGCGAAGATGATGCCGGCCTTCTTGATAAAGGCGGCATTCTCTTTTCTCGTGACCATGATGCAGGCGGCCTTTTCCGCCCCCTCGAACTCCCGCAGGGCCACCCAGCCGGGGATGGTGAACTCTTGCCTCAAGGCCTTTTCTATGGCAAGTTTCGAGCGGTGATCGAACCACTGGGAAAACTCCGGCGGTTCGAGGATGTCTTGGCATTCGCCCAAGATGATCACCGCCCCGCCTTCCCGGACCGCCCAGAAGGCGTTGTCCATGGCCTTGCCTACCTGGTAGAGGTTGATGTCTTTGGGATAGCCGCCGGCACTGGCAATGACCAGATCGGCGAGCCCGGGGATCTCGACGCTGTAGAGGTGATCCACGAGCCTGGTCCCCGCCTCCCAGGCGGAAACCCAGTTCCCTGCAAAGACCCCGGCGAAATCCCCCTGGGCATTGGGGACCATGTTGACGATGAAATCCGGTTGAGCAAGCCCGGCAATCTCCATCATGTCCTCATGGCACTCGTTACCCCTGGTCTTGCCGGAGATGCTGTTGGGGTTTGCCCCGGAACCTTCCTCCCTCCCCAGGGCCCAGAGGTGGTTCTGCCTGATCGTGTTGATGGAGCTTAAGCCCGGGATGACACTCTTCCTGCCTCCGCCGTAGCCGACCATATAGTGGTAGATGATCCCCCCGGTCAAGATGATCCGGTCCGCCTCCGCGGCCAGGCGATTGATGGCCACCTCGGTGCCCCGGCTGGTCCTGCCCAGATAGACCATGTTGGCCAGATCGCAGGCGTCGTGGTTTACCGCCTCGACCCTTCTTACAGTCTCGCTCCCGCAGATCTGCTCTATCTCCTCCCGGCTGTTTAGCCGATGGCCTCCTACGGCCAGAACGATCTTCACCCGCTCATCGGCGATTCCCGCTTCATTAATTTCATCAAGCAATACCGGCAAAACCAGATCCATCCTCTGCCAGACCCGGGTAATATCGCTCACGGCGATAACCACCTTCTCCCCCGGTTTGAGAAGCTCCTTAAGGGGAGGTGCGTCTATCGGCCGGGCGAGCGCCGCCCTTACCGCCTGGGGAACATCGGCGATCCCCGGATAATCCCTTGCCCAGACCTCCGCATAGATCTGATTCGCCGGAAGCGAGACGGCCAGTTCCCCCCGGCCGTATTTGAGCTGATAGGTTTTTTTCTCCAACTTGCCCGTTTTCTCCCTTTATTATTTGAGTCTCTCTTTGATCTCCGCGAGGATCTCCGGATCTATTCCGTAACAATGATCCGGGGCGGGATAGACCCGCCTCTTAACATCTTCCCGGTAGGAGGCGAGGGCCCCTGCGATAATCTCGTTTAGATTGCAGTATTGTTTGACGAATTTTGCCTTGTGCCCCTTGAAGAAACCCAGGGCGTCGTGGACAACCAGCACCTGGCCGTCGGTAAAGGGCCCGGCCCCGATCCCGATGATGGGAATCCCGGCCCGTTCGGTGATGATCTGACCGATCTCCGAGGGGATCGCCTCGAGGAGGATGCTTACCGCCCCCGCCTCTTCCAGTAGGCTCGCGTCGTTGATCAGTTTCAGGGCGCCGGCGATGTCCCGCCCCTGGGCCTTGAATCCGCCGAGCGCCGAGACCGACTGGGGAGTGAGACCGAGATGCCCCATCACCGGGATACCGGCCCGGCTGATCGCCCGCACCCGGTCGGCCATCTCTTCGCCCCCTTCGAGCTTTACCCCATCGGTGCCAGCCTCCTGGAGGAACCGGCCCGCATTCAACACCGCCTGCTCGTCCGATGCCTGATAGGACATAAAGGGCATGTCTCCCAGGACAAAACTAAGCGGCGCCGCCCGCTTCACGGCCCGGGCGTGGGGGATCATGAGGTCCATGGTGACCGGGGTCGTTCCGGAAAACCCATAGACCGTCATCCCCAAAGAATCGCCGCAGAGGATGATGTCGATCCCCGCCTCTTCCTCAAGGAGGGCCAGAGGAAAATCGTAGGCGGTGAGCATGACGATGGGTTCTCTCCTGGCCTTCTTCTCCTTAAGATACGGGATGGTAACCTTGGCTCTTTCCTTCATCTTTCTCCCCCCGAAACGGTCAGCCCAATGCAAGTTCTTAAAACCGCGGGCATTGAGATTTGGAATCTATCCGCGGCGACTTTGCATGTCAAGCAAAAAACCCTATCCAGGCTTGGCTAAAACTGAATGTTGCGGCGACGAACAGATCAACTGCCGGAGAACAGGAGAGACATACGTTCGCGGACTCTGGAACTACGAGGGGAATAATGGTGCCCCCGGCGCGAGTCGAACGCGCGGCACACGGATTAGGAATCCGTTGCTCTATCCTTCTGAGCTACGGGGGCAAGGTCACAGATTAACTGCTTTTGGTTTCTACCATCGTTTAACTCAAAAATCAAGCTACCCACGCCGGGTCCCGTTCAACTTAAGAAGCGTTTGCCTCATTAAACGGCTAGCCCGGGGCGCCGGCCCGATACCTGCTATCCAGCAAGCCGTTGATCCGCCCCATGATTATTTCCGTAGCCCGGTTGAACTGGGCCTCGTACCTTTCCCGGGACTCTTTAGAGAAGAGTTTAAAATCCACGCCGATCTGACATTCCTTGAGGGCGCCTTCCGGGGTGAGAGGTTCGCCTACCCGATAGAGGACATAGCCGCTTCTGGCAAAGGGGAGGCTTCCCTTGTAAACGTTTTCCGAATTGTTGCAGCCTACGGGGATCACCTTCTTGCCCGTGTTGAGGGCAAGCTGGGCCAGACCGTTTTTGCCGCCGCCGAACTTGACCGAGCGGGTGCCCTCGGGAAAGATGATGAGATTAAGATTTTTCTCAAAGAGGGCCGCCTTGCTTATCTCCGCCACCCGGGACATGATCTCTTCGTAAGAATTCCGGACCTGCTCGATGAAGCTCTCTCCCAGCGCCGCAAATGATTCCCCGATCCGCAGGGACAGGCCGTATTCATCCTTTTTCCCCTCGATGAGGTCCTTGAAGATCCGGTACTCCTGTTTATCCGGTTTACGCCGGAAGCGCTCCTGAAAGAATTCCTCGAGGAGATAGCCCAGGGAGGGCACGGGGATAAGATTGCACAGGTCAAGCCCCCGGGCCAACAGGGCGTTCTGGTAGTATTTTGCCTTCACCCAGACGGTGGAATAGGGGAAACACCTCTGGCTCCAGAGCTTGTATTGGAAGGGCCAGTAATTGAACCGGTCCGTGTGGTTCATGGCGAAAATGACGTTTTCATCCCGGGGGATATGCTCCATCCCCTCCACCCTGATATCCACCCGGGCAAAGATATTGTAGTTGGGGAAAAGAAGCAGCGAGGCCACTATCTTCTGCCCCCAGGGCCTCGAAACCAATTTCAGACGCTCCAAATATTCCAGATTGACCATTCGGCTATCCCTCTTTAGTAATTTTTTCCGCCATTTCCCGGAGGAAGCCCCGTTGCCATACGCCTAAATATCCTGGAAGTCAATGGATAATAATGATCCAGGGGCACAATGCGACTTGACCTCGTTCCTCCCTTATGAGAAAAGCAAAGGGTGGGTCCGCACCTGAGGGGCGCGAGATAAATGAACTGATCCGGAAGGAAGGAAACCAATGCCAAACGGCTATAACGGCAAGATTCTGAGGGTGGATTTGACGAGGGGAACATTCCGGGTCGAAGAACCGCAAGACATCATCTATCGTACCTACTTAGGGGGCGGCGGACTGGCCTCCTACTATCTCCTTAAGGAATTACCGCCGGGGATCGAACCCCTTTCCCCGGAAAATATCCTGATCTTCGCCTCGTCGGTGATCTCCGGGACGCCCATCGCCGGCATGGTCCGGTTCACCGTCGCGGCCAAATCGCCCCTCACCGGGGCCTACGGGGAGGCGGAGGCAGGCGGCTTCTGGGGGCCGGAATTGAAATTCTCAGGGTACGACGGGATCATCATCACCGGGAAGGCCCCGGAACCAAGCTACCTCTGGATCAAAGACGGGGACGTCGAGATCCGATCGGCAAAGAAGGTCTGGGGTCTGGAGACCGGCCCGGCCCAGGAGCTGATCCGGGAAGAGATCGGCGAACCCAGGGCCCGGATCGCCCTGATCGGCCCGGCGGGGGAAAACCTGGTGCGCTTCGCCTGTGTGATAAACGAGCTGAAACACGCCAACGGCAGGACAGGCATGGGCGCGGTGATGGGGTCGAAAAACCTGAAGGCCATCGCGGTGCGGGGGACCGGGAGGCTCTCCCTTTTCGATCCGGAAAAGCTTAAACTCCTTTCCCGGGAACTGAACGAAGATATCCGCCGGCACCAGCCCAACAAGACCTTAAGAGAGCTGGGAACGGCGAATCTCATCCGGGTTTTAAACAGCCAGGGGATCCTGCCCACCCGCAACTTCCGCACCGGGTTTCTTGCGGGGGCGGAAAATATCAGCGGCGAGAGGATGGCCGAAACTATCCTCAAAAGCGCCGAGGGATGCTACGCCTGCCCGGTCAGGTGCAAAAGGGCGGTCGAGGCCTCCGATGCCGCCTACCGAACCTCGCCCCGTTACGGCGGGCCCGAATACGAAACCCTGGCCTCGCTGGGGTCCCTCCTGGAGATAACGGATCTCGCGGCCATCGCCAAGGGCAACGAGCTCTGCAACCGTTACACCCTGGATACGATTTCCACCGGCGTCGCCATCGGGTTTGCCATGGAATGTTACGAAAAGGGCATCTTGACCAAAGCGGACACCGAAGGAATCGACTTTGCCTTCGGAAACCCCGAGGCCATGTTGCGGGGTATCGAATGGATCGCCTTCCGCCGGGGCCGCCTGGGGAATCTCCTTGCCGACGGAGTGAAGATCGCCTCAGAAAAGCTCAAACAGGGATCGGAAAGGTTCGCCCTCCATATAAAGGGCCAGGAGCTGCCCCTGCACGACCCCCGGGGCAAGACCGGTCAGGCCTTGAGTTTTGCCGTCTCCCCGACCGGGGCGGATCACGTCCGGGCCCCCCATGATCCCCCCTTCAAGGAACCGGGGATGTTTCTCGACCGGGTGGCCCCGCTGGGGCTCCTCGAGGCGGTGGATGTCCGGGAAATGGGCGCCCGCAAGGCCCGGAACTTCACCTATCTCCACTTCGTCTGGTCCCTCTACGAATCCCTCGGGGTCTGCAATTTTGTCGCCGGACCGGTCTGGGCGCTTTCGTTAAACAAACTGGTAGAGGTGGTCCAGGCGGCAACCGGCTGGGAAACCAGCCTCTTCGAACTGATCAAGGCCGGGGAACGAACGGTGACCATGGCCCGGGTCTTCAACTTAAGGGAAGGCTTCCGCCGCCGGGACGATACCCTGCCGGAGCGGCTCTTCACCCCGCTGGAAGGGGGAACCCTCGCGGGCAAGGGGATTGATCCCGCCGGATTCGCCGATCTCTTGACCCTTTATTACGAGGCCATGGGCTGGGAGCCCGCAAACGGCGTGCCTACCCGGGGAAAGCTCGCGGAGCTGAATCTTTACTGGCTAAACGACCTGATCGGGGATCTGCGTTAAGACCGGGGGAAGAGGGGCCGGCCTGTTTCAAACCTGGTAGATTTTCCTCGCCGGCAGCTCCAGGCAGCTTAGCATCCCGCCGTAAACGGCGCCGGTATCAATGCCGATCCGATCGTCGTTGAGATAAGGTCTGCGACTGGGGGTGTGGCCGAACACCACGGTCTTTTCAAAGCGGCCCGGGTAGAGGATGAACTCTTCCCTGATCCAGACCAGATCCTCGATCTTCTGTTCCTTGAGAGGAACCCCGGGCCTGATCCCCGCATGGACGAAGAGATAATCCTCCGTTTCGTAATACGGCAGGAGGTTTTGGAAGAAGTCGAGATGCCTCTCGGGGAGGACAAACCCCGGATCATTTTGTTTCCTCCCGTCCAGGGCCCCCCGGTAAGAATCCATGGTAAACCGCCCGCCGTTATAGAGAAAAAGTTCCAGATCGAGACCGTTTTGATAATAGTTAAGCAGAAGCTCCTCGTGGTTTCCCTTGAGACATACCACCCGGGGATGGGCCTCCTTGAAGCTGAGAATCAGCTCGACCACCCCCCGGGAGTCAGGCCCTCGATCAATATAGTCGCCGGTGAAAACAACGGTATCGGTCATCGGATTTAGCCTGAGAAGATCCAGAAGCCGGGCCAGATGTCCGCTTAATCCATGGATATCCCCGACGGCAAAGATCCTCTCCCGAGGGGAAGACTCTTCCGAATTGTCAGTCCGCCTTGAAGAGGGCATCTACGAATTCTTCCCCGTTGAAAGCCTTCAAATCGTCGAGCCCCTCCCCCACCCCGAGGTAGCGGATGGGGATATTAAGCTCCCGGACGATCCTGATCACCACCCCGCCTTTGGCCGTTCCGTCGAGCTTGGTCACCACCAGACCCGTCACCCCCAGCTCCTCATGGAACATCCTGGCCTGGGCCAGGGTATTCTGGCCGGTGGTGGCATCGACAACCAGGATAACCTCGTGGGGGGCGCCGGGGAGTTCCCGGGCCATGACCCTTTTCATCTTCTTCAACTCTTCCATGAGATTGACCTTGGTATGCAGACGGCCCGCGGTATCGACCAGAAGAACCTCCGCCTTGCCTGCCTTGGCCGACCTAAGGGCGTCGAAGACCACCGCGGAGGGATCCGCCTGGGCCTGCTGCTTCACCAGGGGCACCCCGATCCTTTCGCTCCAGACCTCGATCTGTTCTATCGCCGCCGAGCGGAAGGTGTCCGCGGCGGCGATCATGGCGGCATAACCCCGGTTCTTGAGATCGTAGGCCATTTTGGCAACGGTGGTCGTCTTGCCCGTGCCATTGACCCCGAGGACCATAACGGCGAACAGGCCGTTTTTGGGAATTACCAAGGAGCTATCCCCCTTGAAGATCGCCCTGATCTCATCCTGGAGCAGCCTCTTTAAGGCCACCGGATCCGCCAGTTCATCCCGGGAGGCCTTTTCCCTGAGAGACAAGATGAGCTCCTGGGTAAAGCCCGCCCCCACGTCCGCGGTGATCAAGATCTCTTCCAACTCGTCAAAGAGCTCCTGATCGATCACCTTCTTCCCCAGAAGCAGCCGGTCGATGTTCCCCAGGAGGTTTGTCCTCGTCTTGGCAAGCCCCTCCTTCAATCTTTGAAAAAACCCTGTTCTCTTCTCGTTTATCTCCATGAAAAACATTTCTTCCTTAAGTTTTTACCTTCAATCTTGCCTCCAGACGATCCGGGCCTCATTTTCCATCTTATGGCCCATAAGCACCGCCTCTTTGGGTATCCCCTTTACCGGATCGAGCCCGAGGAGTTCATAGAACCTCTCTCTCATCCCGTCAAGATTAATCTTGATCCCCGCCGGTTCGCCGTCTTTGGCCGTCTCGAGCATCCGGGGGGAGAGGCTGTCGTCTTTGGCCTCAAGGCCGAAACGGTAGTTGATCAGCCGCTTGAGATAAAACACCCGCCTGCCCGCCTCCATCATCGCCGCTATATCCCAGCGGTACCCGGCGACGCAGTTGAAAAGCTCAACCCATTCGGGGATCGTGATCTCCGCATCGGCAAACTGGCAGAAACAGGCGCTGTTCTCGATGGCCCCGATCTGGACGGAGATGGCCGCCGCCTCCGCCTTGTTCTCGTCGGTCAGGGGGGCAAGCTCGTAGGTGAGGCCGATCTCCGGGTAATACCGGGCCCCCATCTCGACAAAAAGCATCGGATCGGCCACATGGCAGGCGCCCCGGGGGCTCATGGCGTAAGTCAAGGCCAGGCCGTGGCCGCCGCCGCGGGGATCGTGCATCGGGGCCTCGAGACCCTTGCTGTGGGCGGTATAGGCAAGGGCATTGCCCCCGATCTTGCGGGCCGCCCGGACACTGCCCTCGGCCAGCAGGTCCCCAAGCGGGCCCCGCCTAAGGGCGATGGCCGGCAGCAGAATCTCGATCACCGTATCCAGATCGCCCCAATTCAGCTCTATCCCGCCGGTATCTTCCGGCCTCAGGTCTCCCCTTTCCCAGGCCTCCATGGCCCAGGCGATAGTGGCCCCGGCGGAGATCGTATCCAGGCCCAGATCGTTGCAGAGGCGGCCGGCCGTGCAGGTGGCCGCGAGGTCGAGGGAGCCGATCAGCGTGCTGAACGAGACGATGGTTTCGTACTCCGGCCCCGGCCCCTCGGAAAGGGCATAGGGGCCTTCCTTAACCTCCACAACCCTTTTGCAGGCGATGCTGCAGAAGGCGCAAGACCTCCTGCCGGTCAGATACCTCTCGGTGAGGGTGCTGCCGGTCAGGGCCTCCGCCGCCTCCTCCCAGAAATTGGACTGCCAGTTTTTCACCGGCACGTCCCCCGCATAAACCCCGCCCATGAGATTGGCCGCGGTTCCATTTTCATGAAGAACGTTGGTTGCCACCGCCTCGCCGATCTTCCTGTTTAATTCCTTGACGAGAACCTCCGCGGCCTGGGGATCGGCCTGGGAGAGCTTCCTCTCCTTCCCGCGGACCAGGATCGCCTTCAAGTTCTTGGCCCCCATGACCGCCCCGAACCCGGCCCTTCCAGTGGCATGATGCCCCTCGTTGAGGATGTTGCCGTAGCGGACCAGATTTTCCCCGGCCCGACCGATCACCAGAACCCGGTGGTTCCTGCCGAATCTCTCCTTGAGTTCCCTCGTGACCTCCCCGGTGGGCCGGCCCCAGCAGGACGCGGCGGATTGGATTTCGATCCGTTTATCTTCAATTAAGAGCAAAGACGGCCCTTTCGCCTTTCCCGTAACCACGATCCCGTCGTAGCCGGCAAAGCGGAGCTCCGGGGCGAAATATCCCCCGGAGGAGGAATCTCCCCAATGACCGGTTAAGGGGGAGCGTCCGGCCACGCTTCCTCTGCTCGCCCCGGAAAGCCTGAGTCCCGCCAGGGGTCCGTTCATAAACAGCAGCATGGCCTCCGGGGAGAGGGGGTCCGCGTTAAAATCGCCCCGCTCCCAGAAATACTTCGCCGCCAGGCCGCTGCCGCCTATATATCCCCGGTAATAATCCTCCGGCAGCTCCTCGATTTTGACCTGCCCGGATGAGAGATCAACGAAGATGATCTTTCCCGTATTGCCGAACATATCTCCCCCTTCCTGCTTCCCTGGTTACCTGATAATCCGATCTTCCCAGCCCAGATCCTTGAGTGTCTTTTCATAGATTTCGGCCACCTTCTTGAGTTTCGGCGCCAGCTTGAGCAGGCCCGTGGCGGAACCCTTCACCCGGATCTTCTTTCTCGTTATCGCCATGACGGGATTTAACTTGTTCGACCAGGAACGGTGGGCGTCATCGGCGGAGAGGCTCATGGTGAGATCAGGCTCCTCCGCCGGTTTCCCCGGGGCGACCTTGACCTCCCTGCCCCCCCGGCAGTCCACATGGAAGGAGCAATTCGGCCCGTTTTCCGTGTAGTCGAACCAGATGAGCTGATTTACCTTCTTGAGTCCCTCGTGGAGATCGGCGTCGGACTTCGCATCTTCAAAGAGTTTCAGAAAGGCCTTGATCGGTTCCGTTTCGTCTTTCCAGTATTCCATCATCTCCTCCTTGTCATTTCAGGGCGTTTAGGTAAAGTTTCCTTATCTCCTCGTCTTCCAGATAACGGGGGTTGTAGCCGATCTGGCCGTCGCCTGAGGCAAGCTCGACTAAGGCCTGGAGCTCTTCCTCCCCCCCGGAGAACCCGGCGCTCTTCAGGGTATCCTTAAGGCCGATCTCCTCTTTGAGGGTTTTCACCCCTTCGATAGCTTTTCCCGCCGCCTCAAAGGGGGTTAAATCCTCCGTCTCCAGGCCCATGGCCGAGGCGATCAGCCGGTAACGTTCCGGGACTTCGCTCAAATTGAACTCCATCACCGTAACCAGCATCAGGGCGTTGGCCAGCCCGTGGGGTATCCCCAGGCGGGCGCCTAAGGCGTGGGCGGTGGCGTGGACAGCCCCGGTCATGGTGTTGCCGAAACACATCCCCGCCAAGGCGGCGGCGATCTGCATATGGCCCCTTGCCTCGATATTCCCGGGCTCCCTTACCGCCAGGGGGAGATAGGTGAAGATCAGCCGGATAGCATGCAGCCCCAGGGCGTCGGAGACGGGCTGGGCGCCCCGGGAGGTTATCCCCTCGATGGCGTGGGTCAGGGCGTCCATCCCGGTAAAAGCGGTGATCCGCGGGGGAAGTTCAACGGTAAGTTCCGGGTCGAGGAAGGCGATATCCGAGCTGCAGTAGGGATGGGTGACCGAGAGCTTCACCTTCGCCTCCCCGTCCAAGACAACCAAGGCCGTGGTAACTTCGCAGCCGGTACCGGCGGTGGTGGGGAAGGCCAGATGGGGCGGCAGAGCCTTCGCCCCTTCCCAGAGGGCCGCCTGGTAGGCCAGGTTATGGAAGTCCTCCTCGTCCTGACCGATCATGATATTTATCGCCTTCGCCGTGTCCATCACGCTGCCGCCGCCCACGGCAATCAGGGAGTCGGCGCCGGAGGAACGATAAAAGGCGGCCCCTTCATTTATCACGTCGAGACGGGCATCCTGGAGGATGTCGGCAAAAACCCCCGCCACCGCCACACCCTCCTCCCTGGCGGCGGCGAGCACCAGCTCGGCAACCCCGGCCTCAAGAACCCCCGGGTCCGTAAAAACCGCCGGTCGTAGGCCCCCAAGCTGGCCGAGTTCGTAACCAAGTTCCCGTCTTACCCCGGGGGCGTAGATGAGCCGGGGACGGTGGGAAAAACAGAAGAAGGGTTCAAAGTTCAACCGGGGATACCTCATGGGAAACCTCCTTTCCTGTTACTTGTGCCTGCTTATGGGTTTGCCGTTTTGTTATTTCAGCATCGTCTTTTCTTCCAGCTCCTCTTTTAGATTCGCTACTCCCTTGTTTGTCCTTTCGGCCCTTCCCCTGTCATTGCGAACGAAGTGAGAACTCTTCAGGGGGCGAAGAGGTCGATGAAGCCCATCTTCTCCACGTCGAAGAGCCCCCGGTCGCTGAGCTTCAGCTGGGGGATGACCGGCAAGGCCATGAAGGACATGGTCACAAAAGGAGCGGCCAGTTCCGACCCCAGCTCCCTGGCCAGGGAGTCTAATTGGGCTTCTTTCTCCGCCGTCACCCAGGGATCATCCGCCGTCATTATCCCCGCCACCGGCAGCGGCAGGATCAGGCAATGATCCCCGCCGACCGCGGCCAACCCCCCTCCGTTTGTCATGACCAGATTGACCGCCCGGGCCAGGTCCTGATCCGTCGCCCCGACGGCGATGACGTTGTGGGAATCATGGGCCACCGAGGAGGCGATGGCCCCCTTTTGCAGGCCGAAACCCTTCACCAGGCCCACTGCCGGGGGGGCCGGATGGTAGCGGTTCACGACGGCGATTTTGAGGAGATCTTCCCCGGGCCTTGGCTCTACGTAATCGCCCTGGCCGCGGAGCTCC
This sequence comes from Syntrophobacterales bacterium, assembly GCA_037445955.1. Classification (GTDB taxonomy): domain Bacteria; phylum Desulfobacterota; class Syntrophia; order Syntrophales; family CAMTWB01; genus JBBIJM01. The sequence continues at coordinate 3,972 of JBBIJM010000022.1, read as the reverse complement.
ACCAGCAGACGATGGGTAAATAATTCCCCATCCTTAGCCCCGATTACGTAAGCCCTCTCCCCCCTCTTCCGGACGGCAAAATCAGCGGCCGCCATCGGAGAAGGGACAAACCGGTTTTTCCGTTCAACCGAAACCGGCTTGATGAAACTTCTCCCGTCCGCCGAGACGACCTCTCCCCTCAGGTAGGTCTTAAGCACCCGGAATTCCTCAAACGAGTCGATGACTATCAGATCTGCCTCGTCGCCCACCTGGAGAAGCCCGGCCTCAAGGCCGTAATGCCGGGCGGGGTTATACGTTGCCGCCCGGATCACCTTGAGGGGCTCCACCCCCAGGGCGATTGCCCTCCGGCAGGTTTCGTTCAGGTAGCCCCGGCTTAGATCGTGGGGATGGAGATCGTCGGAGGCGAGCATCACCGCCCTAGGATAACGATCAAGAAGCCCGACGAATTTCTCTAAATCCCGGGCCGCCGAGCCGTCCCGGATCTGGATATTCATCCCCCGGGCGATCTTTTCCTCCGCCTCCGCAAACGAAAGGCACTCATGATCGGTGGTTATCCCCGCGGCGAGATACCTGATCAGATCTTCGCCCACCACCCCCGGGGCGTGACCGTCGATCGGCTTCCCATATCTCCCCGCGATCCGGATTTTTTCCCATATCTCCGTCTCCCCCTTTATCACCCCGGGAAAATTCATTACCTCGCCCAGACAACCCGCCTCCCCCCTGCGGAAGAGTTCCTCTATGTCTCCTGGTCCGATCTTCCCGGCGGCGGTTTCGTAAGGGGTGGCGGGGACACAGGAGGGGGCGGCGAAATGGAATTTAAAGGGAACCTGCCTGCCATCCTCGATCATGAACCGGATCCCCTCCATCCCTAAAACATTGGCAATCTCATGGGGATCGGCCACGGCCGCGGTTACCCCGTGGAGGGTTGCCGCCTGGGCGAACCGGGAGGGCACGAGGAGGGAACTCTCTATATGGACATGGCTGTCGATGAGCCCGGGGAGGATGACGCCGGTTGAGGTGATCCCCTCCGTCTCCTCGACCGCCGTAATCCTGCCTGCGTTAAACCTGACCCGGCCGGGAAAGATCCGCCCCTGGATAACATCAACTATTTGACCGGTGAGTTCCCCGTGGCCGTTCATGTTCTTTCCTTTCAATATCTGCCCAGAAGGATAAACGAGGCCCAAACGGCCGGGGGATGACCTTTTTTCGCCATCTCCAGCTGGGCGTCCCGGAGTGCATCGGCAGTTTCCTTCCCCCGCCTCAGGTGTTTGAAAAAACCATCGAGAAAGTCGGCGCGCGCCGGTTCGTCTATATTCCACCAGGAATATAAGACCGAGGGGCTCCCCGCCCCCAGGAAGGCCTCGGGGAGAAAGAACTGCCTCATCGCCGCTGGATCCCCGGTGAGATTTCGGCCCGCAAGCACAACGAGAGACCCCTGAAAGTTCTGTTTCCTTATTTCCAGGGCCGAGATCCTTTCTTCCGATCCTCCGCTTACGGCAAGATAGGACTCGAGAGGTCTTTCGCCGACAAGTACGAAGGGCCAGAAGAGGACAAGGGGATTGTTTGACGACAGGGCCGTCTTTATCCCCTGTGCCGTGGCCCCGTTTTTGCCGACGAAAGAGGCCTGGGGAAACCGCCGCCGGATGGCCTCGAGTTCTCCGGCCGAGATGGTGACCGGGGCATCCTTGCTACCCGGATCGGGGCTGCCGAAGACAGTTATCCGGCCTTCCCGGGGCGCCTTCCGAGGCAGGTTGCGGGAGAGAAAACCCAGGTGGGGGAGATAGAAGATGCTGAATCCGTCATTTAAGTGGCGACCTCGCGAACTCAATAAGGCAAAGGGCACGCGGTTTAAGGGGCCGTGGGGGATGAATCCCAGGCGATCGCCGGAGACGAAGGGGATAATGGGTTTGAGGATGATGTCGTAGAGTCTGCGGGAGAGCAGATCCACCCGCCGCCTCTCCCGCCGGTCCACGGCCTCAAGAAAGCCCGCAACCAGGGAACTTAAGTCATGTAGGGAAACGGCCACGGTTACGGAGTGAATCTTGTCTTTAGTTATCGCCCAGATGATAAGCCGGCGCTCCCCGGCATAGTAGGAAAACAGGGTCGTATCCTGATCCAGTTGGCCCTGAATTCCGGTTACGGAAAAGCTTCCCACGACCACGTCGGGAAAGAGGTTCGTTTTTTCTATCTCTTTGAGCAGTTCCCGGCGCTTGACCTCCGCCTCCTTGAGCCCTTCTGCCTCATCTTCCGCCCGTTTGGCGTTAAGAAGACCGACGATCCTTCTCTCCAGCTCTTCCCGCTTCCTTTCCAGGTCTTGCAATTGAGTCAGGATCGCCGATTCGGCCTGGTTCTTGCCCAGATCGCGGCCGGCCAGGGAATCCACCATCTGGCTTGCCTTCCAGCGCTCCGCCAGATCAAGGGAAACGGCGGGATCAACACCGGCGGCAAAGAGATCAATGGCTTCCTCGTAAAGCAGCCGGCGATCGAAGGTATGGCCTGCCCAAACATGGTCAATGATCAGTTGGGCGGACCGCTCCTCCGCAAACACCATCGCCTCCATGAGGATCGATCTTGCCTCCTTTACCCGGCCTGTTTCCTTGAAATGGCGGGCCAGGACGTACCTCGACCAAATCCGGTAGAAGGTAAGGCGATACCGGTCGGCCAGATCTCTAAGCTCCGTCGCCATCCTTATCCCTTCCAGGGGCTCGCCTAAGGAGACCTGACCGAGATGAAACAGGGCGGCAAGTTGTCCCTGCGGATAATTCGCATCTTTCGCAAGCTCGAGACATTTGAGAAGATTCTTGCGGGCTTCGGCTGGATCATCGTTAATGATGCCGGCTACCGCTGAGAGATGATAGAGACCAAACTCGCTTATCTTGCGGGAAACGGCGGAGGACAATTTCCCGACCTCTGTCTCCGAAAATTCCCTGGAGAGCTCAAACGCCTCCTCCAGATGCCCCAGTTTTTCCACGAGGGGCGGCCTTTCTCGGAAAAGATCCACCTTCTCCGGCAGGGCGTTTCTCTTTCCCAGCTTTTCGAGATAACGGGGATACAGGGTGGCCCTGGCCAGCCCCAGGGCTGTATCACGGCGGAGGATAAGGAGGTTTATATCCTTGCGAAAATCTCTGTTCTCCTCCCGTGCCCGGCGGAAATACCCGGCGGCCTCGGCGAAATTGCCCAGATGGAGCTGATCCAACCCTCTATTGTAGAGCACGAAGAGGGCAAGGGGGGGAGTAAGCCAGAGGTCGCCGATCCTTTTTATCTCCCCCTCCGCCTGCGCCCGCCTGCCCATGCGGAGATAAGCGGAGATCCGATAGGTTGCCGTAAGCCCCTGGCCGGTGCTTACCTTTCTCCTGCCGAACTCGTCCTCCGCCCGCTGAAGATTATCGACCATACGCCGCTCCTCAGCGAGGGAGTCAAAATGGCTCGCGATCTTAATAAAAATATAGGGAACAATCCCGGGGGCACCACGCCCCGCCTCCTTGAGCTTCTCCAAAAATTCCGGAGGGATATCCTGATCAGAGAGGTCCGCAAGGGGCGGGGGTGTGGGCGGGGTCACGGGCTTTCTGACGGGTAGTTTGGCGCAGCCGATAAGAGCGGCAATAATAACCCCAACTACGATGATCCTCAAGACACGCCCTTTCCCCATAACCCTCTCCCCTCGCTTTTGCGACTATAATCTAATCTCAAGGGAGGGAAACGTTCAAGGGTTTTTTGCTTCCAGGTTAAAAACCTTGAAGGCCTGGTGATCCTGTGCCATAATCAGACGGGAATGGATAAAAAAAGTGATCGCCTTGCGGAAATGACATGAGAGCTTTGCACAACCAGGTAAATTGACCGTCTCCGTCAGTTTCTGGATGCCGGATCGTCTCCGGCATGACCAACGGGGGGTTGGGCAAAGGTCTCGACATGACGCGGGGGCAGGGAGTGGTTTTGCCAAGCCCTGCAAACAAACAATCCGGAGAATCGATT
>JBBIJM010000021.1:0-31777 GCA_037445955.1 Syntrophobacterales bacterium | reverse complement strand
AGGCCTGGGAAAAGAAGACCAGGCTGACCGCGTCGGTATCCGAGCTCAAAGAGAGGATCGCCGCGCAGGAAAGGATCATCGCCCAGAGGGATAAGCATGCGAGTGAGCTTAAGACCATCAAGGAGCAGTTTAGGCTCGCCCTGATCAAACTTCCGGAGCGCAAGGAGATTCCCGGTTTACTCCGGTCGGTGGCCCTGATAGGCCGCCAGGTAGGCCTGGAGTTCGTTCATTTTGAGCCGATCGCCCCTCCCCCGCCGGATCCCAAAGAAAAGAAGGCGGCGGAGGGAAAAAAGGATGCCAAGGCGATCGAGGAGCCGTTCTACGAGGTAATTCCCATCAAGATGACCGTAAGAGGGAGTTATCACCGGACGGTGGCCTTTTTCGACCGGGTGGCGAGGTTGCCCAGGATCATCAATTTTGAAAATATCTTAAGCGAGGTCCAAGAGAAGAAAGATAAAGGCGTCTTCATAAATACCGCAGGCATATTGAAGACCTATATGTTCAAAGAGGTCAGAGAGAAAGAGAAGGGCAGGTAGATTTATGGCTGGTCTTCCCAGGCATCTGGTCATTATCGTCTCCTTGCTCGTCATAGCCTTGCCGGCGACGACGGTCTTTCCCGGAACCTTTCCGAAGGCCGTCCCGGAAGAACATTACAGTCCCAAAGGGAAGCCTGATCCCTTTCGATCTTTTATCGAGAAGGACGCCCTCTTCAGGCGGGCCAGGGAAAGGGTGCAGGTGCTGCCGGTTTCCCCTTTGCTTCAAAGGGAGGTCGATGAATTCCGTCTCAAAGGGATAGCTTTCGACGGCCGGCGTTACACGGCCCTTATCGAGGATGAACGGGGACGCTTTTACCCGATCCGGGAGGGCGCCGGCATCGGGACGAGAAACGGGCGGGTGACAAGGATTTTTCCTGATCACGTCATTGTCGAGGAGAGGATCAAAACACCCTCCGGGCAGGAGAAGGTGGAATTCATTACGATCAGGCTTCCCAGAGAAGGGCAAGAGGGAAAACAATGAAAAGATACTACATGATTTCAAGAATCGTTGTTTCGGCGGTTTTTGCTCTTCTGGCCTGGCAGATGTCTTTGGTCTCTGCCTCTTCCCAGCCTTCCTCGGAACAGGCCAAACAGCCGAGATTGTCCTCGGCCCCTCAAAAGTTGGGCTACATTGAAAAGATAAACTTCGAGGCGACGGCAAAAAGAGAGAGGGTGATTATTTCTCTATCTCAGAAGATGGTTATGGGCCTGCCGAAACAGCAGGTGATAAGCGTGGAAGACCAGCCGGCCTCGATCCTTCTGAAGCTGGAAGACATGTTTGTGCCGGAAAAGCTCCGTCATCCGTTGGGTCAGGGGCTGCTCTCCAATGTCCAGGGGGTGCTGCCCAGGCAGATCACCGCCGAGGGGAAGCAGTGGGTCTATCTGACGGTCCATCTCAAAGAGAAGGCGCCCTACTCGATCCGCCAGGAGGGTAGCAACATCTGGCTTGATATCAATGTTGCGTCGCTTCCAGAGCGAACCGCTGAGGCGAAGGCCCCCGCCTCTCCCGAGGCGAGGCCTCAGGCCGCCCCGGCGGCCGATTTGGCGGCCGGAGGGCCCAAAGACGCCGCAGGGATGATCAAGGTATCCCTTGATTTGCAGGATGCGAGTATCAAGAGCGTTCTTAGACTCCTTGCGGAAATGGCCGAGGTTAACATCGTGGCCGGCGAGGAGGTAAAGGGCAATGTAACGGTCAACCTCAAGAATATCCCCTGGGAGATGGCCCTGGATTTAATCCTCGAGATCAACTCCCTGGGGAAGAGGAGAGTAGATAACGTCGTCATCGTCATGCCGCTTGACCGTTTGAGAAAGATGGAGGAGGAGGCCAGGAAGGCGGAGCTTGAGCGCAGGCGGGTGGAGCTGGAGAAGGCCCGGGAGGAGCTTGCGATAGAGAAGGAGCGGGAGCGTCTGAAGGAGGAGCAGGAGCGTCGCCGTTTGGCTTTGGAGCGGGAGCGTCTCGATCTGGAGGCGAAGGCCCGGGCCGACCGGGCGCGGGAGGAGGAGGCGAAGGTCCGGGCGGAGCAGGAGCAAAAGGTGAAGCCTGTGGAGCCCGGCACCGAGGTGTTTATCGATCTCGATATCCGCAAGGCTCTCAATCTTCTGGCGGAGGAGATGCGCCGGAAGGGCGAGATGGTGAGTATCGTAGCGAGCGACGAGGTGAAGGGGACGGTGTCCGCCGATTTCAAGGAGGTTCCCTGGGAGCAGAGGCTCGATACGATACTGGAGATTCGGGGTTTGGCGAAGCGCCGGACAGGCGGGGTGATCACGGTGATGACCCTGGAGCGGATGAGGCGCGAGGAGTCGGAGCGGGCGGCGGTGGAGGAGGCCCGGCGGAAGGCGGAGCTTGAGCGGAAGGAGAGGGAGCAGAAGATGCACGCCGAGCAGATGAAGCTCGAGCAGGACCGCCGGGAAAAGGAACAGAAGTTCCTCGCGGAACAGATGAAGATAGAACAGGCCAAACGGAAGGAACAGGAGGAATTGACCAGGCCGCCGATAATAACCCGGGTGGTGGCGGTCAGTTATGCCGACGCCAAGAGCTTGAAGGAAAACCTCGAAGATCTCCTCAAGAAGTCGGAGAAGGGGGACGGCCGCAGCTCGGTCCGGGTGGACGGCCACAGCAATTCCCTGATCATCCAGGCCACCAGGGAAGAGTTGGCCAAGGCGGAGGCCCTGATCAAGAAAGTTGACAAGCGGATCCCCCAGATTCAGATCAAGGCGAATATAGTGGAGACCTCGAAGGATATGGCCCGGGAGCTGGGGATCCGCTGGGGATGGATGTACGGGGAAAAGGTCGGGGGGGACCGTCTGTTTATCACCCCCGGCGGGACGGGGGGGACGGCGACCCCTCCGGGATCAGCGTTTGCCGGGACCTACAGCCCCACTTCCGTTGTAAGAGGAATAGCGGGCCAGGGGTTCGGGGTTAATTTCCCGGCGGCGTTGACCGGCACGGCCTCGGCGTCCCTCGGGGTCATGTTCGGCACCATCGGCGGCAATATCCTCGAGATGCAGCTTAGCGCCCTCCAGAAGGACGGGAAGCTCAAGATCATCTCGAGCCCTCAGATTACCACCCTGGACAATCAGATGGCGTTCACCGAAAACGGCGAACAGGTCCCCTACGTTACCCGGGACAAGGACGGCCAGCCCCTGGTCAAGTTCCACGATGCCGTTTTACGTCTTGAGATAACCCCCAATACCATAGACGAGAAGAACCTGAAGATGAAGATCGTCATCAAGAAGGACGAGGTGGACAGTTCGCGAACGGTCGACGGGAATCCCTTCATCGTCAAGAAGAACACCGAAACCAGCCTGATTGTGGGGGACGGGGAGACCGTTCTCATTTCCGGCCTGGCCAAGCAGAGAAGTTCCGACTCCACGGCCGGCCTTCCCTGGTTCAAGAATATCCCCGGCCTGGGCTGGCTCTTTAAGCACGAGAGCACGGGGAATTTGATGGAAGAGGTGATCATCTTCCTGACCCCGGAGATCCTGAGGCAGGCGGTGGTTACGGGAATCCAGACCGGCCCGGAACTGGACTTAAAAAGGCTGGCCAGATAGATGCCGGGTTAAGGGAAAAAGGCAAGACGGAAAGCAAGCCAAGATAGAGAGGGTAATATGGAGGTCAAAGAAAGGACATTTCTTTTTGTCTGGGCGTTAATCTTGGTGCTGGTATCAGGCGGATGCGCCGCGGGCAGAGGGAAGGACACCGTTTACAGAGACAACGGGTTCTACATTTTCTCGGCCAAAGACTATCAGGCGACCCTGAAAGAGACACTCCCTGCAGCCTCTCAGGGAAACGCCGAGGCCCAGTTTCGTCTTGCCTCCATGTATCAGGAAGGGCGGGGGGTAGCGCAGAACCACCGGGAGGCGCTGCGTCTGTTCAGGGCCGCGGCGGGCCAGGGGCACCTCCCCTCTCAGGTCAATCTGGGGTTGATCTATGCCCAGGGGCTCTCGGGGATCCAGAAGGATCAAGTCCTGGCGTGGAAATGGCTGGCCTTTGCCGCGGCCCAGGGAGATATGGAATCCCGGCGGCTTCGGGATGACCTGGCCATTGTCATGACCCCGGCCCAAGTGGAAGATGCCCAGCGGCTGGTGCGGGAATTCAAGCCGGAAGATGCCCTGACGGGGTCCCTGAGGGAGGTGCTTGACCTGGCTGACCGGGGGATTCCGGAGGCTCAGTTGAAGGCCGGGGTTATGCTCTATCACGGCCAGGGTGCGCCGAGGGATTATCGAGAGGCTCTCAGGTGGTTTATCCGCTCCGGGGAGAAGGGTAATCCCTATGCCCAGTCGAATGCGGGGTATATGTACGAGAAGGGCCAAGGGGCGCCCCAGGATTACACCGAGGCCGCCAGATGGTACCTGCTGGCCGCCCGGCAGGGGAATACCTTCGCCCAGTCCAGCCTGGGACAGTTGTATGAAAAAGGATCAGGGGTCAAGAAAGACGATGTCCAGGCCCTCCTCTGGTTCAGTCTCGCCGCCGCCCAAGGCCAGGAGCAGGCCAAAAATGCCCGGGACCGCCTCGTCCTCTGGCTAGACCCCGCCCAGGTCGCCGAGGCCCAGCGCCTCGCCCGGGAATTGACCGCGGGAAAATAGGTTGCCAATCTTTAATTATCAGACTCAAACACCCTGGACCGCGCGTCCCGACGACCCAGGGTGCGGCCTGTCGATACGATTTCCCAATATCAATCCCTCTGCCTTGCCAGCCGATTTTCCTTCTTGACACGTCTCGGTGGCTATGCTAGCTTCCGCTCGTTTCAATGCCTAGTAATTTTAAATGGTTTCGGCTTCCGATGATGAATAGTGGAACGATGGATCGAGGGGAATTCATCTCTGCGGCGGAAAAAGCCCTAAACGAGGGGCGCTTCCAGGAGTTGATGGTTCTGGCTCAGGGGTGGCTTGCGAGATTCCCGGAAGATCCTGAAGGAAAGATCGCCTTATGTCAGGCCTTAATCAGGATGGGCCGGCTGGGAGATGCCCTGGAGATGCTCAGTCAGGCAGAAGGCCTCGTCTTCCGTCTGGGCGGGATATATGCGGCACTGGGCAGGCTATGTGAGGAGTCGGGGCTCATCGCCGAGGCCGGCCGCTATTATCAGCGTTACCTCTCCCTCAATCCGGATACACCGGAGGCGACGGAGATTAAGTCAAGGCTGGCAGGGTTTTTGCGAAGCCGGGATTCGGAGCCCGGGGATGATACGGAAGAAGAGGCGCTGGCTCCGGAGTTCTACACGTTAACCGCCGCCGACCTCTATATCAGGCAGGGTCATTTAGAGATGGCGATGCGGATTCTCCGTAAATTGTCAGGCGAAGGGCAGGCAGAGGCCCTGGCTAAACTGGAAGAGGTAAAGCGGAGGCAGAAGGAAAAATTGATCTCCGCTTATTCTTTGCTGCACAGGGAAAGGGTCATCGGGGAGTTGGAAAGATGGCTGGGAAACCTGATGAGGATGAGGGCCAATGTCGGCTGAGCGGGCAGATGCTTCTCAAAGGGGAGGGAGCTTGCTTGACCTGCTTCGCAAAAGGGGCCTGGAGGCCGCCATCCTTTTTGATCTAAAAAACATCCGGTATCTTTTAGGGTTCACCGGCAGCGACGGGGTTGCCGTAATCGGACTCGAGGAACCCTGTTTGCTCGTCGATGGAAGATATACCGCCCAGGCCAAGGTCGAGTCGCCGCGGGCGGTTGTTTATGAATACACCGATAAGATCGAAGGGATATCGAAGTTGCTCGCCGGGCGCGGCTTAAGGAAAGTCGGTTTTGAGGCCGGGGCGGTGAGTCATGATTTCTTTTTGAAGCTAAGGAAAAAAAACGGCGGGCTTTGCTTCAGCGCCCTTCCCCCCCAACAGACGGGAAATCTCCGGGCGGTCAAGGAAAACGATGAGATTAACCGGATCAAGACCGCCATTGCCATTGCCGAAGAGGCCTTTGCCGGGGTAATTGCGGCTATAAAGCCGGGGGTCAGGGAAAGGGATATAGCCATTGAGCTTGATTACCGGATGCGGAAGGGCGGAGCCGAAGGCCCCTCGTTCAATACGATCACCGCATCCGGACCAAATTCCTCCCTGCCCCACTCAAGGCCCGGGGCAAGGAGGCTGGAACGAAACGACGTGGTGGTCATTGACTGGGGAGCGGTGTTTGACGGATACCATTCCGATGAAACCTGCACCCTGGTTTTGGGCCGCGGTTCTGATGATTTCAAAAAGGCCTACGATCTGATTAAAGAGGCCCATGACCGGGCTATCGAATCCCTAAGACCGGGGGTCCCTTTCGCCGAGGTTGACCGGCGGGCGAGGGAGTGGATAGAGAGGGGAGGGCGGGGTCCGCTTTTCTCTCACGGCACCGGACACGGCATCGGTTTGGATATCCATGAGAGCCCCAGACTGGCCGCCGGCTCCGTTGGTATTTTGCAAGAAGGCATGGTAGTTACCGTGGAACCCGGCATCTACCTGCCCGGTAAGTGGGGTATCAGGATAGAAGATACGGTTCTGGTGACCGGCAATGGTCCTCAGGTACTGACCAAGATAGACAAGGGATGGGCCATAAATTAAGCGATAGGACGGGAGGTTATGAAAGTATTTCCGGATGATTTGCTCTACAGCCGCGAGCACAAGTGGGTTAGGGTTGACGGTGATTTGGCCACTATCGGGATAACCGATTATGCGCAGGAAAAACTCGGAGATATTACCGGTCTGGAACTGCCGGAGACCGACTCGTATGTTGAGAGAGACGAGCCCTTCGGCACCGTTGAGGCGGTGAAGGCGGCGGTCGAGCTGATATCTCCCGTAAGCGGCGAGGTAATGAACGTCAACGAGGACCTCCTCGATGACGCGGGGATCATCAACAGCGATCCCTATGATACGGGCTGGCTGATCACCGTCGAGCTCTCCGATCTGGAGGAACTCGATGACCTTTTGGACAGCAGGGGATACAATGACTACATCGCCCAGGAGTGCGAGGTGGTTTAACGGAGATGCCCCCTTATCTTCTGAAGGCGATTCTTGCTGTTTCAAGGGAAAACACCGGCGGTTATCAGGGAATCTCAAACTCATTACACCGGGTTAATGATCCGGCGGTCTCAATAATAGCAGGTAATTTTATTTGTTGCTAAATGATGGAGATTCAGGTATAGATCCTACGTGAAGGGCTAAGATTGAGGAGGAGACCCCTCATTTTCCTTTCCCTGGGTTCGAAAGGAAATGCCCGCATCCGGCAAGGCCGGAAATTTTACCAGCGAGGGGCGTGATTTAACATATCGGCAACAGAGTAGGGGTAGTTGGCGGCCGCCTGAAGGGGCGGCAGCCGGACTGCCCTTTTTTTATGCGAGACAGGCTTGAGCGATTTAAGTTAACAAGATCAGTATATTAAACAATATTTAACAGTATGAGGCACCGAGAAAGGAAGGGGTATTTTGGAAGTAAAGGTATATGACAATGACGTGGAGAAGGCCCTTAAGATACTGAAAAACAAGCTTTCCAAAAGCGGGTTGTTTAAGGAGTTGAAATTAAGAAGGGCCTATGAAAAGCCGTCGGTAAAAAGAAAGAGAAAGGCTATCGAGGCCCGCCGCCGGCTCGCCAAGGCCCAGCGGCGGAGAACCTCCTGACTTTTCGCAGGTCATCTGAAATCGAGAGGCATTTAAATAAATGCGCCCCTTTGCGAGGCGAGGGGGGTGTTTTTCCCCCGGGGTCGCAAAAAAGGCGCAAACCCGGTGGGCCGGTGAGGGATAGGCAATGTATGAGAAAAGCTATTTCCGCAGCAGAGAAAAGCAGTTTATCTTAGATGCCCTGTCGATTGAGGAATCCTGGCGGATCTTTCGCATCATGGCCGAGTTTGTAGAGAGCATCGAAACCCTCTCGGAAGTCAAGAACGCCGTCACGATCTTCGGCTCCGCCCGAACCCTGCCGGATGATCCCTATTACCGGATGACCGAACATATCGCCGGAAGGCTGGCGGAAAAGGGGTTCAGTGTGATTACCGGCGGCGGCCCGGGCATCATGGAGGCGGGCAATAAAGGCGCCGTTGAGGCCGGCGGAATCTCGGTGGGCATGAATATCAGACTCCCCTATGAGCAAAAGCCCAATATCTTTGCCAATATCCCGGTAGATTTCAAGTATTTCTTCATCCGCAAGGTGATGTTCGTCAAGTATTCCGCGGCCTACGTGATCATGCCCGGCGGCTACGGCACCCTCGACGAACTCTTCGAGGCCCTTACCCTTATCCAGACAAACCGGATAAGACGTTTCCCCGTGGTCTTGATCGGCAGGGAATTCTGGGGCGGCCTGGTGGACTGGCTGAAAAAAATCCTGCTGGCCGAAAGGAAGATCTCCGATGATGACCTGGATATCTTTCAGGTTATCGACGACCCGGAGGAAGCGGTAAAGTACATCATGAAACATGTCGTTATCTAGTCCCGGATCATAAGAGACATCCTTCAAGTGAGAGCCTGGGTTAAACGGTCGTTTCCGGTTCATGGTTGAAAGCATCGATCCCAACCTGGAGGTGAAACGGATCCTGGAGGAAATCCGGGCCGGCCGTCCCTTGCCCTGTTACCTTCTCTGGGGGGAGGAGGAGTACTCGGTCAACGGGGCGGTAAGGAGAATCGCCGAGGCCCTGATTCCCATAGAGGATCGGGACTTGAACTTCTGCTTCCTGGAAGGGGAAGGGGCCAGGGTCGGGGAGATTATCAAGGCAGTTTCGACGGTCTCCCTCATCCCGGGTAAAAAGGCCGTTGTCCTGACCAATGCCGAGCTCTTTCAATCCAAGCAGAACCTGCCCGATTTAGTTGACCGCCTCCGGGAGGAACTTTCCGTAAATCCCCTCAAGGCCGCCCGGGACTTTATCCGCTTCGTTTCCTTAAGCGGTTTTTCCCTGGAGGATATGGAAGGCGACCGCTGGCGGAAGATCGATCAGGGGGATTGGCAGAAGCTTATCTCCCCTAAGGCCTGGGAGGAGAGATCAAAATGGCTTCCCCAGGTCATCGGCGTCTGTCTGGATAACAGGCTCACCCCCGCCGACAGCCGGGACGAGTCCCAGATCCTGGCGGATATCCTGCTCAAGGGGCTGCCTGAGGATAATCATCTGATAATTACGGCCTCTCTGGTAGATCAGAGAAAGAGACTCTATAAGGTCATAGGCGAGATGGGAAGGATCGTCCATTTCGCCAGGCCCAAAGGGCAGAGACAACTTGGTGCCTTGACCGAAGCCTTCAATGGGGTCCTTGCGGAGGCGGGGAAGAAGGTCGCCCCCGGTTTCTGGCCGATCCTCGGGGCAAGGGTGGGTTTTGATCTTAAAGAGGCGAGCCAGGCGATGGAGAAGCTGATCAACTATACTGCCGGGAGAGAGACGATTACCGCCGCCGATGTGGAGGCGGTAGTGGGGGATAACAGAGAAGAGACGGTTTTCGATCTTATCGAGGCGACGGTTAAGAGAGATGCACCCAGGGCGCTCCGGATACTAGACGGCCTCCTCCTTACCACCAATCATCTGATCATCGTCTCATTTCTCGCCCGGGAGATCCGGCTTCTTCTCCAGGCCCATTTCCTTCTCCGCCGGGAGGATTTTCTCCGCTTCCGGCCCGGAACCGATTACCCGACCTTCCAGAGGCAATTCCTTCCCGGGCTCAAAGAGGCAGGCAATGGAAAGGTCAAGGGGGGATCATTTGCTTCCCAGCACCCTTACACGATCTATAACGCCTTGAGGAACGCCTCCCGCTTCGAAATGAATGATCTGTTCGTCCTGCTTGAGCAACTGGCGGCGATAGACCTGGCGATAAAAACTACGGCCAGGGATCCGCGGCTCCTTCTTGAGAGGTTCATCATCAATATCTGCACCGAGACCGCCGGGTCACGGAGGCCGGCTTAAAGCTTCCTCAAGAGAGACATATTCCTTCTCTCTTTCCGGCCGAGCCTGCGGGCCGGCCCCTTTTTCGTCCGGGGAGGCCTTTGCTCTTCCTGATCTTCGTTTGAGTCCCTTCGGTCGAGATCTCCCCCTTCGATCACCCGGTACAGCTGTTCTTCAAAGGCCGTCGAGGAGACGGTTCCCCCGCCCCGGGCGCTCACGTAATGGATAATGTCCCCATCGGAGGTGACCACGAGGAAGTCCTCATCCCCTTTGGTGGTCATCTTTTTTATCAGCTCGTCGGCCGTCTTCCCGGCGGAAGAAAATACCACCTCTACCGATCCTCTCCGGACTCTGGACCCGGCCGGTTCAAAACCTCCTTGACCGTCAAAAATCACGGTGATCCGATGGCCTCTCACCCGGCGGAAACGGATCAAAAGATCGATCAGCGCCTCCCGGGCCGCCTCCAGCCCCCGTCTTTCCAGGGGCCTCAAGCGGATCGATTGTCTGATCAGGTTGTAGCCGTCGATTACGATGTGCATTGCCGGTTTCCTTCTCTGCAATTCATAGGCTTTCCTTGCCAAAATCTCCCGGCAATTTCAATAGTAATCAGAAAAATTTACCCCGCCGTCCCCGTGATCCCGGCATCTTTTATCTTGACTTGCCCCGTTTTACTCTGTTAGGTTCCGGCTCTGGAAAACCCCAAGGGACATGAAGGACTTTGCGAAAGTAAGGCACAAGGATGCTCATAAGGAGGTTCGGGGGATGGAGATAAAAAATGTCTGTGTGCTGGGAGCGGGTTTGATGGGAAGCGGGATCGCCCAGGTTTGCGCCCAGGCCGGGTTCAGAGTGACCATGAGGGATGTTGAGCAGGGGTTCATCGACGGGGGAATGAATACGATCCGGAAGAATCTCCTCCGGGAGGTTGAGAAGGGGAAGAAGACTAAAGAAGACATGGAGGAGGCCATCGGTCGGATCCGGCCGACCTTGAACTTAAAAGAGGCCGCAGGCGACGCCGATGTCGTAGTCGAGGTGGTGATTGAGGTGATGGAGGTAAAGAAACAGGTCTATAAGGAACTCGAAGAGGTGGTCCCCGCCTCCTGCCTGTTCTTTACGAATACCTCCGGCTTGAGCATCACCGAAATGGCCTCTATCACATCAAGACCGGAGCGTTTCATCGGCACCCATTTCTTCAACCCGGTTCCGGTGATGCGCCTCCTTGAGATCATCCGAGGGTATGAAACCTCGGACGAAACCCTGGAGGTTGCCAAAGCCTGGGGACGCAAACTCGGCAAGGAGATCATCGTGGTCAAGGAGGCCCCGGCCTTTGCGGTCAACCGGGTGCTTTGCACGATGATCAACGAGGCCTTCTATGCCTGGGGGGAAGGTATCGCCAGCGCGGAAGATATCGATAAGGGCATGGTGCTTGGTTGTAACCATCCCATCGGTCCGCTGGCCCTTTCCGATCTGGTCGGCAACGACACCACGTTGCGGGTTGTCGAAGGGCTGCACAGGGAACTCGGGGATAAGTATCGGCCGGCTCCGCTCTTGAAGCAGCTGGTTAGGGCCGGACGTTTCGGCAGAAAGACCGGCCGGGGCGTGTACGACTACGGCAGGTGAGCAAATACAGACAGGTCAAAGGCGGTATATTATTGCAGGAGAGAACAGACAGGATCCTCTCTTCACTGGCTTCGATCAGACTTGCGGTCGTTCTTCTTTCGATCATTATCCTGATCTCAATCCTAGGTACCCTGATCCCGCAGCAGCAGGAGGCCCGGGAGTTTGTCCGAAGACTTCCCGGTTGGCTGGCAAAGATTTACGTTTATCTTGAGGTCTATGATATCTTTCGGGCTCCCTGGTTTGGGGGTTTGTTGGGCCTCTTTTCGCTAAATCTGGCTCTTTGCACATGGCTCCGTTTTCCCCGGGCCTGGCGCCTCTATCGGGCGGCTGCCCGGGGGGACGAGGGGGACCCGGTGGGCGATCCGGAGCTTGTCTACAGCGTAAACCGGCCCCTGGCCGAGGAAACCGCCCGGGTAGAGGGCTTTTACCGAAAAAGGGGCTACCGTGTAGGCAAGACGGAAGAACCCCATAAGACCAGGATAACCTTCTCGAAAGGCGCCATCTCCTACCTGGGGCCGTATATCATTCATGCCGGCCTCTTGCTGATCGTCGCCGGGGCCTTGATCGGTGTCGTCTTCGGCTTCAAGGGCTTCGTGAACATCAGAGAGGGCGAGACGGTCGATTCTTTCAACCTCCTGTCCCGCCCAGGCGGGATGAAGGCCCTGGGCTTTTCCGTGCGGTGCGACAAGTTTACCGTCGAATTCTACGAAACCGGTCAGCCCAAACTATTCAAGTCCGATCTCAGCATTCTTAGCGGGGATCAGGTTATAAAGCAGGTCCCCCTCCTGGTAAATCATCCCCTTGAATATCAGGGGATCCGTTTCTATCAGGCAAGCTACGAAACCGAACCTGAGTCCGCCGGGATAATCGTCCGGAAGGGCTCCCAGGTGTTGTCCGAGGCGAATGTAAATCTGGGCGAGCCTCTGGAACTCGCCGATCAGGGCCTTACCCTTGAAATCTTGCGCCTCGAAGGCAATCTGATGGATTTAGGTCCCGCGGCAAAGATCCAGGTAAGCCAGGCGGCCCGGGTGAGGCAGATGTGGCTGTTTCAATATGCCGAAGAAATCAACAGGGTCCGCCCGGGTTTCCTCAAGATGTCCCCCCTGTTTAATACCGAGGCCCTCGCCCCGTTTTCGTTTTCATTAAACGGGATGAAGGAGAGATACTCAACGGGCCTCCAGGTTAACCGGGACCCGGGCTCCCCGGTGGTTTTCCTGGGTTCTGTGTTCATCATCCTGGGGCTGGCTTTGACCTATTTCTATTACCATCGCCTGATGCTGGTTGTTCTTGAGGAAAAAGACGGGGAGACTTCGGTCGCCGGGGCAGTTAAGCTAAGCAGGTATCCCGGCAGGGCTGCTTTTGAGCTTGGCCTTCTGGGCCGGATGGAAAAGAGGGAACAATGATCAATTCAGCGGTATTCAGCGTGGTTACCTTCGTTTATTTTTTGGCGTTTTTCTTTTTTCTCCTGGGTTCCGTCCGCCCCGGGGGGACCTTTAACTTCCACAAGATGGCTGTCTGGTCCGCCAGAGGCGGGCTCCTCCTCCATACGATCGGCCTGGGAATCCGGTGGTTCGAATCTTACGAAATGGGAATCGGGCGGATCCCCCTGGCCAATTTCTATGAGTCTTTAATCTTTTTTGCCTGGTCCATTGTTCTTTTGTTTTTAATCGTAGAGCGCCGCCTCCGGAGTCAATCGGCAGGTCTGTTTGTCCTGCCCTTTGCCTTTATAGCGATGGCCTACGGGAGCTTCTCCCCTGAGGTGGACAGCCGGATTACCCCTCTTATTCCGGCCCTCAAGAGCAACTGGCTTAGCATCCATGTTATTACCTGTTTTCTGGGTTATGCCGGCTTTACCCTGGCCTGCGGCCTGGGGATAATGTATCTTATCAAAAGCCGCGCCGAGAGGAGGGGGAATCAGGGGACGGGGTTCCATGCCCTGCTGCCGTCTCTTGCCGACATCGATGAATCGCTCTATCAGAGCGCCTTGGTGGGTTTCGTTTTTCTTACCCTGGGGATCATGACCGGTTCTATCTGGGCCTACAGCGCCTGGGGGGCGTACTGGAGCTGGGATCCTAAAGAAACCTGGTCTCTCATCACCTGGCTTGTCTATGCCATCATGATCCATGTCCGTTATATGCGGGGCTGGCGGGGCCGGAGAATGGCGTTCCTGAGCCTGATAGGTTTTGCCGCGGTCCTGTTCACTTATTTCGGAGTGAATTACCTTCCGGGACTGCACAGTTATTTATAAAGTTTTGAAAGGAAAGATTGACGCCCGCGGTTCATAGGCCGGTGTTCTCTATAGATACCTCCTGCCGGGTAACTATGAGGAGGCAGAAGTGGACCTTTCAGAAATCCTCAAGAAATACCGGCAACGGATTGTGGATGAGTGGATCCATCGCCTCCACACCGAGGTCAGCGACCGCTATGCCGAGCGGCCGCTGGATGAACTCTTCCATACCGTTTCCCGCGCCTATAACGGCAACTACGGCGTCCTCATCGAAAACGATTTTTCCAGGATCAATGAACATATCAAGTATATCACCAATCTCCGCCTGGAGGATGGTTTTTCCCTCTCCGAGGTCCAGAACGCCTACGAGCTCTACAGAACCGTTCTTCTTCCTATCCTCCCAAAAGAATTGGACGACAAAAATCTTCATGACGCCCTGAGGCGCCTGAACTACTCCCTTTTTTCCACCATCACAAAATTCAGCAATTATTTCCAGTCGATGCATGAGAAACACTTAACAGATCATGCCCAAAACCTCAAGCGGGAGGTGGAAAGCAGAACGAAACAGCTTGCCGAATCGGAGTCCAAATATCGGCTTCTCGTGGAAGAGATCAACGATGGATATTTCGTTAATCAGAAGGAACATGTCGTCTTCGCCAATCGGGCTTACTGCGACCTTCACGGCTACACCTGCGAGGAGATGCTGGGAAAACCTTATGACGAGTTGATTGCCCCCAATTCCCTTCCGATTGTAAGAAAGCTTTATGAAGACAGAATGGCCGGAGAAGATACAAAAGACCTTTACATCTACTTCCGCCGCCATAAGAACGGAAGCATCTTCCCTACAGAGAATAAGGTCAAAAGGATATTCTACCAGGGTGAATATGCGGTGGCGGGCATCTGCAGGGACATCACGGAGAGGGTGCAGGCGGAGAGGCGCATCCGAGAATCGGAACGTCTGGCCCATATTGGAAAACTGACCACCTCCCTTGCCCACGAGATAAGGAACCCGCTCTCATCGGTCAAGATGAATAGTCAGATTATCTTAAGAAACGTGCAGTTTGACGGCAACGACAAAAGGCGGATAGAGATCATCGTTCATGAGATATCCCGGCTGGAGCGAATCCTCGACGAAATGCTCGACTTCGCCAGACCGGTAAAATTGAATCTCGATCCTGTAGCGGTCAATAACGTCATGGATAGCTGCCTGGAGATTATGGACGCCAAGATCAGGGAAAAAGGGATTATCGTGAAGAAACGATATTCGAGAAACCTGCCGGAGATCCTCCTTGATCAGGAGAAGATAGAGCAGGCCCTGTTCAACGTGCTGTTGAATGCGGTGGAGGCGCTTTCAGAGGGAGGGAGGATCGAAGTTGCAACGGCGCATCCAGGTATAGGAGATGCCGTTTGCGTTGAGGTGATCGATGACGGCCCGGGCATCAGCCAGGAGGATTTGCCCTATATCTTCGACCCCTTTTTCAGCAATAAGAAGAAAGGGACAGGCCTCGGTCTTTCCAATGTAAAGAAGATCATCGAGGCCCACGGCGGCAGGGCGACGGTAGCATTTCGCAAGCCCCGCGGAACCAGCGTCCGCCTTACGGTTCCCTTGAGGGAGAAAACATGAAAGCCAAAAGGATTCTGCTCATTGACGATGAACGCCCCCTCCTTGAGACCCTGGAGATGTTCCTCACGGAGAAGGGCTATGCGGTCCGTTGGGCCATGTCCGCCGAGGAGGGTTTACGGCAGAGCAAACTGTTTGACCCTCAGGTGATCATCCTTGACATCCGCCTTCCCGATATGAACGGGCTTGACGTTCTTAAAGAACTCATCCGCAACGGGCGGAAAAACATCATCATCATTACCGCCTTCCATGATATGGACATCACGATTCAGGCGATGAAATTCGGGGCCTTCGACTATATTCCCAAGCCGATCGATGTGGAAGAACTCGACGGGGCGATCATCCGGGCCCTCAAATCTTTCAGTTCCGCCCGGACCGCCGTAACGATCGATTCTCCTTCAACCTTTGAAGAGGGGAAGATCGTCGGGAATAGCAGGGCGATGAAAGATGTCTTTAAGGCCATAGGTGTCCTGTCGGAAAACCGGGTCACCGTTCTCATCGACGGCGAGACGGGGACCGGCAAAGAGCTGATTGCCAGAGCCATCCACGGCAATAGTCCGTCTCCGGGGCATCCCTTTCAGGCGATAAACTGCTCGACGATCGTAGGGACTCTCCTGGAAAGCGAACTGTTCGGCCATGAGAAAGGGGCCTTTACCGGCGCCTTCGGCCTGAAAAGAGGAAAATTTGAACTGGCTGGAGAGGGAACGATCTTTCTTGATGAGGTTGAGGATATCCCGTTTGAACTCCAGTCGAAACTCCTGAGATTTTTGCAGGAAAGAGAATTTGAGCGTCTGGGGGGAGAAAAAAAGATACGCACAAACGCCAGGGTAATAGCGGCAACCAACAAGGATCTGGCGGTGATGGTCCAAAGAGGCGTCTTCCGGGAAGACCTATTTTATAGGCTCAAGGTGGCCACCATTAAGGTGCCCCCGCTTAGGGAGCGAAGGTCGGATATCCCCCTTCTGGTTGAACATATGATAAGAAAAATCAATCGGGAACTCAATCGAGGGATAGAAAGGGTCGAGGAGGAGGCCCTCAGGACGATGATGGGGTATGGCTGGCCCGGGAATGTCCGGGAGCTGGAGAATATCCTGACCCATGCCGCCCTCAACACCCGGGGAGAGGTCATCCTTTCGGATTTGATTACCCCCTTGCTTGGTCAACCCCTACCGGCCCGGGAGACCCTCGGGCCCGATCCTGGTCGAAACCGGAATCTTAAGAATATCGAAAAAGATTATATTGCGAGGGTGCTAAACCAGACCGGCTGGCATTTCGGAAAAACCTGCCAGATTCTGGGAATCTCCCGGCCAACGCTCCGGCAGAAGCTAAAAAACTACAACATCTCAAGGGCCATTGAATAACTTGAATGCCTGGTTGCGATTGAAAGAAATTTTCAAGAATTATAGGTTGCTTTCAGCCTGAAACCGCCGGCTTCGGTGTCGGGGACGGAGGGACCCATTCGATTATTTCACGTTAAGATAAGGGTCCCGGGGCCTTGCCGGATAATTCATTTCGCCTGTTTGGACAGTTGGCACGGCTGTTGCAAATAAATCTCTGGAAGCTTTGAATAATGTCAGGTCGAGGAGCCCAAGTGACCACCCGGTCATTTCGAGCGAGGAGCCTAAGCGACGGGAAATCTTCCGTTTGGGCGGTTTGAGATTTCTCACTTCGTTCGAAACGACAGGGGGGCGTTCGAAACGACAGAGAATAAAGGTCGAAATGACAAAATCGGCAATGCTTCAAGGCTCTCTGATAATATTCCCGACGATCTTTTAACCGCGACCTGATGCGGGATGCTTAAGAGATTAATTCCCGAGCAGTTCATTGCTCAAAATCCATAGATTTTTTCCAAAAGAGGAGGGCGCGAATCTGATCCGGCTTTTTCAAAACGGTTAAGTATTCAAAAAATTTCAACAAAAGGAGGGTCTTATGAAAAGAGCATCTGTTTGGATAATCCTTCTTTTTCTAGTCATTTTTTCTCTTCCTTCTCAAGCTTTCGCCCAGAAACCCATCGTCCTCGGAGCGCCCTTGCCGATGGCGTTTCTCTATGGTTGGTCGGCGGAAAGGGGTCTCAAATTGGCGGTGGAAGAAATCAATGCCGCAGGCGGCGTCACCGTCGGCAGGGAGAAACGGCCTTTTAGGCTTGAGGTGATGGATACCAGGGATCTTGAACCGGTCGTTCCAGTGAGCGACGCCCTCTTGGTAGTCGAAAAACTGATTCTGGAAAAGAATGCCGATTTCATCGTCGGCGGCCCGGCCCGGTCGGAGGCCGCCCTGGCCGCCATGGATCTGTTGTCCAAGTATAAAAAGGTGTCCATCCTGTCGACCGGGGCGCTCACTCCTGCCTATCACCGCAGGGTGGAGGCGGAATATGACAAATTCAAATTCTGCTTCAGAATCTCCGGGGAGGTGGGCTGGCTGGTGACGGGAGAGTTTATTCCCAAATTGATGGACATCAATACAAAATTAGGGCTCAACCGCCTCTTTATCATGGTTCAGGACGTGGCCCATGCCCGGGCCACCGGCGACCTTACCGCTAAACTCGCCGGAGAGAAGGGCTGGACGGTCCTCGGCAGGGAAATCTATCCGACCGGGACCACGGATTTTTCCATCGGATTGCTTAAGGCCAGAAGGGAAAATGCCCAGGTCATCCTGATCGTGATGGACATGCCGGAAAGCTCGATCCTGCTGAAACAGTGGTTTGATCTGAAAATCCCCGCCCTTCCCTTCGGGACGATCATCGCTGCCGCGGAGCAGCCGGGATTCTGGAAGGCTACGGAGGGGAAGGGGGAATTCTGTATGGCCAGTGTGGTCAATGCGGGAAATGCCCCCTCCCAGGCGACCCCCTGGACCATGAGGTTTTTCGATGCCTATATCAAAAGATATGGGATTGAACCGGAGGGTTACGGGGCTTCCTCGAGTTACATGGTTCCTTATGTCCTGAAAGATGCCATCGAACGGGCCGGCTCCCTAAGAGCGGACGATATTGTGGCGGCCCTGGAAAAAACCGACCTGACGGGGGTTTACGGAAGGATCAGATTTAACCCCAAGAATCATCAGGTGATCCCCAGCATAGACCCCGCGGAGGGGGTGGTCGGGTCAATCTTCCAGTGGCAGGCCGGGAAAAGGGTGGTGGTCTACCCAACCAAGATCGCAGTCGGGGAGATCAAACTCCCCCCCTGGATGAAGAAATAAGAACCCGGTCCTGTTGCCGACGGGCAATGGCAGATAAACCTGATCATTGATAACCGGCCCTCGACGATTACTCAAAATGGACATACTTATCTACGGAATTATCAATAGCGTGTCCCTCGCCCTGATGGCGATAGGATTCACTTTCGTTTACGGGATCAGCAGGCTTCCTAATTTCGCCCACGGGGCCCTCTTTGTCATCACCGGGTTTCTGGTCTGGAGTCTGATCCATCTGCTCAAACTGAACTATATCCTCTCCATCATCCTGGCGTTATTGATTATGGGACTGGCCGGAGCGGCTATCTATCGCTTTGTCCTCATCAGGGTCAGGGGAATGGCCACATCGGAGATCATCGCCACGTATGCCCTGGGGCTCGCTGTCCTCGAATTTCTCCGCTGGGGAGGGTTTAAGGGAATGACCTATACCCTCCCGGTCTTTATTGAAGGAAGCGTCACCATCGGAGGCATTCCGGTCGATCTTCAGCGAATCATCGTGATTGTCATCGGGATCGTTGTGGTGACTTTTATGTGGCTCTTTACCCACTTCAACAAGATCGGCCTGGCTTTAAGAGGGATGGCCCAGGACGAGCATGCCGCCATGATGCTGGGGATTGATTCGGACCGGATGGCGGTGATCGCTATGGCTATGGGATCCATGCTGGCGGGGATTGCCGCCCTGGCCCTTCTGCCTTTAGGGAACATCGTAGTCGAGGCGGGATACAATGTGTTGGTCCTTTCAATCGCCGTCTGCATCGTCGGGGGTCTGGGCAGCTGGGTGGGGGCGATCCTCGCCGCATTCATGATCGGATTTCTCCAGATCATCACCGTTGCCTATATCCAATCCCATTTCCATATGGTGGTGGCGATCCTGGCTATTATAATTACCTTAATTCTCAAGCCTTCCGGTTTATTCGGCAAGCAGAAGGAGCTGGAGGAAAGGGTCTGATAAAACGAAAACGCCCAAGGAGTGACGAAGGACGAAAAACCATGGAGCGGGAAGCCATTGTTCAAGAGAGACGTAAAGAGAGGCTGGATCGGGGTATCAGGGTCCGGACGGAAGGTATCTATGCGATCTCCTCCTGGCAGGAGATGAGTTATCTGATTCTCCCGGGGCTGATCTTAATTTTGACGATCCTTCTGCTCCCCTTGCTGATGCCTTCCCTGTACTGGAATCGGGTTTTAACCATCGTTTGCATTTACGCTCTTTTAGCCATAGGTTTTGATTTCCTGGCCCATTATGTAGGGCTGGTCTCCCTGGGCGGCTCCCTCTTTATCGGGGTCGGGGGATACCTGGCGGCCGTCCTGAACAAATATTTAGGGCTGGCCCCCCTGTTTACCATTCCCCTTGCCACCTTCGGAGGGGCAATCCTCTGCACCCTGCTCATTCTTCCCGCCCTTCCTCTCCGGGGCGTCTATTTTGCCATCGTCACCCTCATGTATCCCCTGGTCATATTCAGAATTATTGAGGCCCTCGATATCCTGGGTGGTACCGACGGGATCCTCGGCGTAACCAGTTTTCCCAGTGCCTGGGTGGAACAGTATCTCATCCTGGTTGTCGTGATTATCGCCCTCTTCGGGTTGAGAAGGCTGGTCAATGAGGATATCGGCCTGGTCTTTCGCGGAGTCAAGGATAATGATCAGGCGGTCAAGGCCTCCGGGCTGAACATCACCTATTATAAAGCCATCGCCGTATTTATCGCCGCCGCCCTCGGTTGTTTTGGAGGGGCCTATTTTGTCCATATCTACATGGTGGCCGGGATTTCCCTGTTTGCCCTGGACTACTCGGTCATCCCCATCGCCGCAACGGTGGTCGGCGGCGGCGGTACCCTCGTCGGCCCGGTTCTGGGCTGCTTTATCCTCGTCCCGATCTCCGAGTTGCTGCGGGCTTCCGGAACCTTGCGCATCGTCTTCTATTCGGTGATCCTGCTTGCCTTCATCATGTTTCGCAGTGAAGGCATTATGGTGTATGCCCAGAGGAAATACCGGCAATTTGAGAGGTGGGTCAAGGTATGAGCGGAGAGCCGATTCTCCAGGTCACCGGGGTCAGCAAGTCCTTCGGCGGCGTCCAGGCGGTCCGGGATGTCAGCTTCAGCGTCCAGCCGGGGGAGGTCTTCGGGATCATCGGTCCCAACGGATCGGGAAAAACAACCCTCATCAATTGCATCACCGGCTTTATCAAGATGGATTCCGGGAAGGTTTTCTATCAAGGGAAAGACATAAGCAACCGAGAGCCCCATCAGATCGCCAATCTCGGACTCACCAGAACCTTCCAGATCATGAGACCCTACTACAGTCTTCCCGCCTATAAAAATCTGATCATTCCCCTCTTCTCTCCGCGGGCCAGAAAAAAGGGGGGATGGCGCGGCGGGGGCAAGCTCGGGGATCGGGGGACGGTCAGTATCGATATCTTGGAAGAGATCGGCTTCGAAAGGGAGTCTTTTGTCCCCTATAAACTTGCCTCGAATCTGCCCACAGGGTATCTCAAACGCCTGGAACTGGCCCGGTGCCTTGCATTGAAGCCGGACATCATCCTCTGCGACGAGGTCTTCTCCGGACTCAGCATGAGTGAAATCGCCAGCATGGTCCCCTTGATAGAAAAACTTAAGCTCGATGGAATAACCCTGGTGATGATCGAGCATCGTTTGCGGGAACTCTTCCGGGTGGCCGGCCGGGTAATGGTGCTTAACTTCGGGGAAAAATTGACCGAGGGGGTTCCGGAGGAGGTAATGGCGAACGAAAAGGTCAAGGTAGCCTATCTGGGATCGGAAAAACTGCTCGATTACTATTTTGAGGCCTGATGGATTGAATGAAAGAAGAACTCATTTTTACCCAATTTGAGAGGATGGGCGAAAGATACCCGGATCGGTCGGCGGTCATCTACCTTGGTGAAGAGTATAGCTACGCCGAGTTGCTAAATCTCATTAACCGGTTTGCCACGGCCTTAAACGGACTGGGCGTGAGAAAAGGCGATCGGGTAGTGCTCTACATCTCCAATTCCGTCCAGTGGGTCATTGCCTTCTTTGGAATCCAGAAGATCGGGGCGGTGGCGGTTCCGGTGGCGCCTATTTATACCTCCGTCGAAATCGAATACATGATCAGGGATTCCGGGGCCGAGACAATCATCTGCCTCGACACGAATTTCGGATATGTTGACGATATCTTTTCCAGGACCGGTTTGAAAAGGGTCATTGTGACCAATCTCGTCGATCTCCTCCCCTGCTGGAAAAGGACGATCGGCTTTCTCCTGGATAAGATCCCCGGAGGCATTGTCAAAAGAGCTGCCCATGTCCATTTCTTCAGGGACCTGATCAAACAATCTCCGCAGAAGTTGAGGGTAGACATCGATCCCTGGAAAGACCTCTCCTATATCCTCTATACCGGAGGAACGACGGGCTTCCCCAAAGGGGTGCCGGGCAATCATCTGGGTACCGTTTCCTATGTCCGGGACATAATGGAGGATGTCACCTCCGGGTACATAGGGGAAGGGAAAGACACCTATATCGCCATCAACCCTCTTTTCCACATCATGGCCCTGGGATTCTTTATCGCCATAGGGTTGAATTACGGTAATACCACCGTCATCATGCCGGTTCCGCAGGTTGACTCCATTCTCCGGGCGATCGAAAAATATCGGGTGAGATGGCTGCTCGGGGTCCCGGCCCTCTATCGAATGATTCTCGAAAATGACCGGCTGGATCAATATGATCTTGGCTCGATAAGATACTGCTACAGCGGCGGAGATGTGCTGCCGGTCGAGGTCTTTAAAAGATGGAAGGAACGCCTGGGCGTTTCCATCTACCAGGTCTACGGTTCTACCGAGGCCGGCCATGTCACTTACAGCCGCCTCGACCGGGAACCGGATATCTCTTCGATGGGTGCGCCTCTCAAGACGAGGGAGTGCAGGGTGGTGAATCCTGACACCCTGGAGCCTTGCCCAGAGGGAGAAACCGGGGAACTCCTGGTGACCTCGGACTATACGCTGAAATACTACTGGAATAAGCCCGAGGAAACGAGCAGATCCTATGTGGAGATAGGGGGAAAGATCTATTACCGCATGGGAGATTATGTGCGGCTTGGTGAAAAAGGCGATATCTATTATGTGGAACGGTCGGCGGATGTGATCAAGCACAAGGCCTATCGGGTATCGGCCTCGGAGATCGAAGCGGTGCTGCAGGATCATCCAACGGTTATCGGCGCTTGTGTCGTTGGGGTTCAGGATCCAAAGGTCGGTGAACGGATCAAGGCAATCGTAGTTCTCAAGAAGGATGCCCGCGGGGTTGATGCCTCGGAACTTGCCCGCTGGTGCCGGGAGCGCCTTGCCCCTTATAAGATACCCCAATACATTGAATTCAGGGATATGCTGCCCAAATCAAAGGTCGGGAAGCTCTTGAGGCGGGAAATCAGGAGCGAGGAACAACGG
The DNA here is from genome assembly GCA_037445955.1 of Syntrophobacterales bacterium. Taxonomy (GTDB): domain Bacteria; phylum Desulfobacterota; class Syntrophia; order Syntrophales; family CAMTWB01; genus JBBIJM01. The sequence continues at coordinate 8,842 of JBBIJM010000021.1, read as the reverse complement.
AAAACAATTCAGTAGAAGGCCAAGTCCTGAGAGAAACCCCTCTTCGCGGCCCGTTGTAGAGGTGCTTAAGTGCTGGAAATTAAAAATCTCATGGTATTTTACGAAAATGCCCTCGCCATCAATAATATCAATCTGCAATGCCAGCGCGAAAAGGTGACCGGGATCTTCGGCGCCAATAGCGCCGGCAAATCTACCCTGATGTACACCATCTCCGGGATCATCCTGGATTTGAAAAAGAAGGAGGAAATGAAGGGGGGAGAGAGGATTACGGTTCTGGGGAATATCCTTTTTGAAGGCGTCGATATAACTTCTATGAAACCCAGTGAAAGGGCTAAAAACGGGATCGTGCTCTGCCCGGAGAGACGGAGGATTTTCGCCGAAAGCACGGTGCTTGAGAATTTGAAAATTGGGGGTTATCTGGCCACCAAGGCCCAGGCCAGAAGGACCCTCGACTATGTCTTTACTATTTTCCCGGCCCTGGTCAAACTGAAGCAGAGGGAGGGCGGTTTCTTAAGCGGCGGGGAACAGCAGATGCTGGCGATCGGCCGGGCGTTGATGGCGCAACCGAAACTGCTGCTCTTAGATGAGCCCCTTCTCGGACTGAGCCCCCTGATGGAGGCCATGCTGGCCCGGGCGATTCGGGACATCAACGAGCAGACTAAAATCTCCATTATAGTCTCCGAACAATATGCCCGTCCGGTTTTACCCATTGTCAATTACGGTTATATCCTGGAAAACGGAGCGGCGGTGCTGGAAGGAAACTCACGGGAATTGATTGAAAATCCGGACGTGAAATCCGCCTATTTTGGGTTGTAAGGAGCAAGGAGGCAAAAGATGGATCTCGTATCGGCCATGAAGGAAAGAAGGAGCTGCCGGAATTTTCTGCCGGAGCCGGTGGCGGAGGCCGTGATTGAGAGGCTGCTTGAGGCGGCCTCCTGGGCGCCGTCTCCCCTCAACAGTCAACCCTGGGAATTTATCGTCATCACCAATCCGGAGGCGAAGGCAAGGATCTTCTCCGAAGGGGAAAGATGCCGGAAATGGGCCCTGGAAAAGAGCGGCTGGAAATGGCTGGGGGCCTATTCGATCGAATTTCTCAAGTCCGTTCCCGTGATTATTGCGGTGATTGGCGATCCTAAAAAATCCGGGGTTGACATGTTTGCGGAGGAAGGGCCGATGGGCTATCAGGCGGCCTGTGCGGCGGCCGTCCAGAATATGCAGCTTGCCGCCCACGCCCACTCTCTGGGCAGCCTGTGGTTTACCCTGTTTGATAAGAAGGTCCTAAGAGAAATCCTCGGCATCGTCCCGGAGAAAATGCCTCTGGCGTTGGTTTGTCTCGGAAAACCGGAGTTCCCGCCTGCCTCAACACCCCGTAGAGACATTCTGGAAAAAACCACTTATATCCGCTGAGCATATTCAGCGATGGCCAGCACCAACCCTGGCCGGCCGGAATCCTTATCGGTCCCGGGCGGCCTTCCCCGTTGAATTCGGGGGACATAACACTTAATTCATCACCAATAAACGGGCGCAGTGAATTAAGTGTTATGTCCCCCGAATTAGAATTCCATCGATTTATGAGTCAACGATCCCTTAATGTCACCTCCTTCGGTTACTTTTAATGTGAGGCAATTCGGGAACTTCATTTAGCTTGACAAATCAAGGTCGAGAAGGTTATAAACCCCCAATTAAGCTGGGAGAGGTTGGGGAGATCATGAAAAAAACGCTTACCAATAAAAGCAACACGAAAAGAAAGAGAACCCACGGTTTTTTAGTGAGGATGAAAACCGCCGGGGGCCGGTTGGTGCTAAAGAGAAGGCGGGCGAAGGGGAGAAAGAGATTGAGCGTCTGATCTTTCGGGTGGGGATCATCGTTTGAGGGAAGGGTTTGTCCCGGGGGGCATGGAAAAGGAAACCTTAAGGAAAGAGGAGAAGATCAGAAGAAGGCGGGAATATCTTGCCATCTATCAGGAGGCGGTCCGAATAAATTGCGATCATTTTACCCTGCTCATCCGGCGGAATCCGTAATCCCAAAGGAGGCTGGGGATTACGGCCAGCAAAAAGGTGGGGGGGGCAGTAACGAGAAACAGGGTAAAGCGCTTGATCAGGGAGTTTTTCAGGTTGAACAAGTCACTTGTTTCTGAATCCAGTGATCTGGTGGTTATAGCGAAAAAGGGGATCCCGCCTCTTAAATTAAGCCAGGTGAATAAGGAGATGAAAGGGGCGCTGAACCGTACCAGAGATGTATCATAAGCTGCTTGCGATCCTTGAAGAATTAATCGTTTTTGCCATCCGTCTTTATCAGGTGTTCTTTTCGGTGTTCTTCCCCCTGGCCTGCCGTTTCTATCCTACCTGTTCCGAATATACCCTGGAGGCCATAAGGCTCCACGGCCCCTGCCGGGGGATATACCTCGGCATCAGACGCATCTTGCGCTGCCACCCGCTTGGCCCCGGAGGTTACGATCCTGTCCGGTAGGCGCATTACCGAAAGAGGAATAATCCGGTCTTGCTCAGGAGCTGGACAGGGCCGAACCGAATACATCACCTGTGAGTTCAGGGAAAAGGGAGGAATTTAATGGACAAGAGAACCCTTCTCGCAATTGTCCTGTCGCTGGCAGTTATTTTCATCTATCAAACCTATTTTGCCCCGCCGCCGCCTAAGAAGCCTGCGCCGGCCCCGACGCAAGAGAAGGGGGAGGTGAAGTCTCCGGAAACCCCTGCCCTGCTTCCGGGGGCCGCGGTCTTGCCGCCTGGGGAAAGGGTCAAGGGTCTTGCAGACCAGACGAAGACCCAAAGAGAGATTACCGTTGACACGCCTCTTTATACCGCGGTTTTCACGACGAAAGGCGGCGCCCTGAAATCCCTGAAGCTGAAGAATTACCGCAAGAATACCGCCAAGAACTCGGAGCTGATCGAACTTGTTCACTTAAACGGAGCCATGCCCCTGCCTTTGAGCCTCTCCTTCCCCGACTCCACGATAGATATAGCCCCGGACGGGATGTATGATACTGAGGCCAGGGACCTCATCCGCGTCGGGGAGTCTGACCGGCCCCGGGTGATCTTTCAGCAGGTTCACCCGGGCCAGGTAAAGGTTGAAAAGATCTATTCGTTTGATCCGGGTAAATATACCTTTGATCTCGAGGTAAGGCTTCACAATCTTTCGGGCAACTCCTTGAGTCAGTCTGCCGGATTGAGCTGGCATCAATTCGTCGATCCGACGGTGGAGACCGACAGCTACAGCCATGACGGACCGATTACCTTCATCTCAACAAACATCGAACGTCATCAGGTTGCCAAACTCTCCGAAACCGCTGTTTTGGGCCCCAACGTCGCCTGGGCGGCCTTCGAAAGCAAATATTTCATCGCTTCCCTTATTGCCAGCAATCCTACCCTGACCAATCTCTATCTGGCCAAAGACGAAAAGGATATGGTGACCGTCGGGCTTAAGGGTCCGAAGCAGATTATCCCTCCCGGCCAGGTCGGTCTGTTTAACTACTCCCTTTATCTGGGGCCGAAGGATTATGAGATCATGAAGGAAAAGGGGGTGGGCCTGGAGAATGCGATAGATTTCAGCGACTGGTTGAGATGGCTCGTAGTGCCGCTCTTGATGGTTCTTAAGTATCTCTATGGCTGGGTGAATAACTACGGGGTGGCCATCATCATCCTTACGATCCTGATCAAGATCATCTTCTGGCCCCTCGGCAACAAGAGCTATAAATCCATGAAGGAGATGCAGAAACTCCAGCCCAAGATTACCGAACTGAGGGATAAATACAAAGACGACAAGACAAAGCTCAGCCAGGAGACCATGGCCCTCTACCGTCTGCATAAGGTGAATCCCTTAGGCGGCTGTCTGCCGGTGGTGATTCAGATCCCGGTATTCTTCGGCCTTTACAAGGCCCTCCTCTATGCGATAGAGCTTCGCCATGCCCCGTTCTTCTGGTGGATTACCGACTTGTCCGCCAAGGACCCCTACTATGTTACCCCGATTATCATGGGTGCCACCATGTTCATTCAGCAGAAGATGGCCCCCCCTATGGGAGATCCTCTGCAGGCGAAGATCATGCTCTTTATGCCGGTCATCTTTACCTTTCTCTTTCTCGGATTTCCCGCGGGACTGGTTATCTACTGGTTGTTCAACAATATCATCAGCATCGGGCAGCAGGTCTATATCAACAAACGGCCTTCTTGACGGGAGAGGGAAAGGGTAATGGAATCAGAGGAGTTTGAAGGTAAGGACATCGACGAGGCCATAGATCGGGCAAGAGAAAGATTCTCCGTTTCCAGGGAGAAGCTCAATATTGAAATAATCTCGCCGGGCAGTGCCGGCTTCCTCGGTATCATCGGGGCGAAAAAGGCCCTCATCAAGGCGGGGCTTATTGATCTTGCCCTGTCGATCGATGTTGAGAAGAAGGAGGAGGGATCATTCCCCCGGGGGAGACAGAGTCAGGCACCGGGGAGCGATCCGGATTGCACCTCCGTTTCCTCAAAGGCCAAGGAAATACTCGAAGGCATCCTCAGGAATATGGAGCTCGACTGTGAGGTAGCGGTCAATGAGGACAAGGCGGGAATCGTTTTGAGTGTTACCGGTGACGGAGGCGGCCTCTTGATCGGCAAGAGAGGCCAGACCCTCGATGCCCTCCAGTATCTAGTCAACAAGGCCCTCTACAGATCGGAGGGCGGCCGGATGATAATCGTTGACGTGGAGGACTACCGAAGACGCCGGGAGGAAAACCTTTCTCTGCTGGCCCTGGATCTGGCGAAAAAGGTAAAAAAGACCAGGAAGTCCGTTTCTCTGAGCCCGATGAACTCAAGCGGCCGCCGGATAATTCACCTGGCCCTGCAGGATGACGCCGAGATAGTAACCAGAAGCAGCGGCGAGGGAGAGTTTAAGAAGGTGATCATAATGCCGGCAAGAAGAGGGAAGGCCAGGCAGACCAATCCGGCTTTCTCAGGCGAGGCACGTTCGAAGGAGGCCCGCTCGTAGAACAGGGATCGGCCGTCAGGGCCGATCCCCCTAATTCCGGAAAATCAGGTTGCCGGTTTTTTTTCAGATCGAAGCGATGCAGATGGACACCATAGCCGCCATTGCCACCCCGATCGGGTTCGGGGCCGTCGGCATAGTGCGCGTTTGCGGCCCTGGGGCCTCAGGTATCGGAGAGAGTCTCTTCCGGATGAGGACCGGGAAGAGGTGCCCCTTCTTGAGCCATCGGCTCTATCACGGTTGGTTACACCCGCCGGAGGCCGAGGCTCCGCTCGATGAGGTCCTCGTGGTCCTGATGCGAAAGCCGCGCTCCTATACCGGGGAAGACATCCTGGAGATCCATTGCCACGGGGGCGTTTTGGTAATGGAGAAAATACTTGCCGCGGTGGTAACAAGCGGCGCCCGGCCGGCGCTTCCCGGGGAATTTACCAGGCGGGCTTTTCTCAACGGCCGCCTCAGTTTGGCCCAGGCGGAGGCGGTGGCGGAAATCATCTCCGCCCGGACCGATGAGGGCCTTGCGCTTGCCGTCGGCCATTTAGGAGGGGATCTGACCGCCCGGATCGAATCCCTCCGGGGGGGGCTCATCGAAATAATGGCCCTGATCGAGGCCTCCCTCGACCTCGTCGAGGACGAACCCCATCTTATAGATTCCGGTGAAGTAACGGCAAGGATAGACAACCTCTCCAGGGAACTTACCGCTCTTGGCGAAACCTATCGTCAGGGAAGGCTCCTTTCCTCGGGGATAAGCATGGTCATCATCGGCCGTCCCAACGTGGGAAAATCGAGCCTCTTAAACAGACTGGCCGAAAAGAAGAGGGCCATAGTTACCGAAATACCGGGCACCACCCGGGATCTTCTGGAAGACCTGATCACCATCCGAGGGATCCCGGTCCGGGTGGTGGATACCGCCGGGATCAGAAGGGCGCAAAACATAATCGAGCAGGAAGGGATTGACCTGGTCTGGCAGGAGCTTAAGGAAGCGGACGTGGTGCTCGCCCTGTTGGACGGCAGCGGGAAACTCCAGAGGCAAGATCTCGAAATCATCCGGAAGAACAGGGATAAAAACACCCTGGTCGTTATCAATAAATCAGACCTGGATCAGAGAATCACCCGGGAAGAGGTTTCGGGCCTTTTCCCGGAACTTTCCGTGATAAATATTTCCGCGAAGTTAGGCAGCGGTCTGCCAGAACTGAAGGAAGGCATCTACAACCTTGTGGCAAAAAAAACCCTTCAAGACAGGTCCGCTGTCGTTGTCACAAACCTCAGGCATAAACTGGCCCTGATGAGGGCGCGGGATCTTCTCGCCCGCGCCGGAAACGGTATCCGGCAGGGACTCTCCTGGGAATTCCCGTCGTTGGATATTAAGGAGGCGGCGGAGAGTTTGGGAGAGATAACCGGGGAGGTCGTCTGCGAAGATGTCCTGGAGAGGATATTCTCCCGCTTCTGTCTGGGTAAATAAAGCGGGACCGGCTGGAGGTCGCGAGGAATACCTTATTTAGGAGCACTCTTAAGGGAGGGGCGGTGTATCTATTTGTCCACGCCAGTTTAGGAGAAGAGGTAAGATTCATTTCCGGCGGTTATCGCCTCCTTGCCGAGGAGGAAATGATCCATCGGGGAAGGAGGTTGATCTACCTGGTCGGGATCGCCGAGGTGGATTCTTCCTGCTGCGGCCACCGGGGGGGGCGGTTCGTCAGCGTCGCCGGCTACGCCTGTTCACAGAAGAAGAAAGACGAAGGAGGCAGGTGGGTTACCGAAGTGGAAGAGATACTGGAGTCTTGCCTCCAAAAGGAGATAGAGGGGATTTTGATCAGGACGTATCCTCACTCTCAGATTGTCTTTGGAAACTGAAAAAAAACCTTGCAGTTGGGAGATGCAGGTATTATGATCGGGCGTCCATTCGCAGGATGACGGTCCCTTTTGCCATGAGGATTTGATTCATGAAAACAACCGGTCTCATTCTTATCCTTCTTCTATCCCTTTTATTTCCCTCGGCGGCCACTTCCCAGGACAGGTGCGTCGATGCGGAGGGAGAGGCCCTGATCTCCGGCAACGATATCCCCTCCGCCAGGACCGAGGCTATTGCTCGAGCCAGATGGTCGGCAATCGAGCAGGTGGTGGGCACCGAGGTCAAGGCCCAGAGCATCGTCCAGAATTTCGTCCTGGTGGACGATGCGGTGAAGACCCAGATAGGGGGGGTGATCAAGGGGTTCAAACTGCTGGGCCAGGACGTGAAAAATGACATCATTTCGGTTAAGATCAATGCCTGCGTCGAGCCGTCGAAGGCCAGAGAGGCCGTCTCCTCCCTGGCCCTAAACAACGCCATCGCCGTTTTCATAACCGCCAGAAAAGGCGATGCTCCCCAGGAGTACGCCGATACCAATATCGTCTCCGAATCCCTCATCGGAAAACTTACGGACCAGGGTTACACGGTGATCGATGTGGCCCCGACCCAGGCCCTGGAGGCAGCGGAGATCGACCGGGCGGTGAGAACGGGCAGCACCCTGACCGTAAGGGGCCTCATGTACAAGTTTCTCTCCAACCTTCTTATCATCGGGACCATCGATCATACCGTTTCGACCAGGAGAGGGGAAAAGATCGGCTACGGGGTCGCCATGCCCTTCAACAATGTAACGGTGCGGTTCAACTATCGCATCGTGGCGAAGAATACGAGAACCGGCCAGATGGAGATCCTGACCGCGGGAACCGGCCAGGGCCGGGGGATGGCACCGGCCCTGGAGGATGCCCTGGCTAAAGGAATGGCGGATCTTTTCGAGAGGATTCATCCTGCCATCATGGAGAGGGTTGCCCAATATATCCGGGGCAGCACGAAAAAGGTAAAGATAGATATCAAAGGGGTCAAGGACTTGGACACGAATCTCGATATCAAGGGGGTTCTTACGAATCTGGTCTGGGTCACCGAGGTGGAGGACAAGAGGTTAGGCGAATTTGTCGTCGGCTACCCGGAAAATACCCTTTATTTGGCCAACAGCCTGCAACAGAAAGGCATGTTTAAGGTGATCAATTTTTCGCCGTTTTCTTTGAGCCTGGAGTATTTGAAATAGGGGGGATATTATGAAGTGTCTGGCTCTGGTTTTTTTAATTTTTGTCTTAGCGGGCTGCGCTACTACGATAAAGCACGATCCCACAGCCTTTCTCGTCGATCCGATGGCTATGGACACCATCCCGGAGGTCTGCAAAAGCGCTTACGAATCCGCCAAACTCAAGGTAGCCGTGACCAATTTCAGCAACAACACGACCTTCGAATATGCCAAGATGGTTCAGTCGAGCGTCCAGGGGACGGCCCAGAGAACCGCGGTAGGCGGGGCCGCCGCCGGGGTGACCCCGGCCGGGGTGGGCGTGGTCTGGGGGGCGAAGGAAAGATCCCAATTCCAGACGGATTCCCAGTCCATCGAGCGGGAGATCAACGCCAAACTCTCCGAGAGCATCGAAGACGGCGTCATGGACGAACTGGTCAACATGGGCGGGGCGACGGTCTTTACCAGGAAAGACCTGGAGAAGATCATGGCGGAGCAGCAGTTTCAGGCCTCCGGTCTGGTCGATGACAAGACCTTGATCCAGATGGGAAAACTAGCCGGGATGAAGCTCCTGGTTACCGGTTCGGTAAACAATGTGGATCTCAAATATGTAACCATGGAGGCGGCCAAGAGGGGTGTCTCCGGAATCGGCGACCGGGTAGGGGGCGGGGCGGGGCTCGCCCTGTCCATTCTCGGGGCGGTGGCGGCGGCGGGGATGGAGGCGACGGAAGGCTGGAACATATCCACGGACATCGCCTTGAGGATCATCGATGCGGAAACCGGGGAGGTGCTCCTCTCCCGGGTTGTTTCCGGGAAACACATCATCGGCA
>JBBIJM010000020.1:0-32101 GCA_037445955.1 Syntrophobacterales bacterium | reverse complement strand
CTCGCTAGAGTGATATGGTGAGGATGATCGACGGCGACTATTCTGGCTATTCTAGACATAGCTGATGTTTAAATCATTTTTACGCGCTGGCCAAGATAATTAAGTGTTATGTCCCCCGAATTCTCCCAATAATTAAGTGTTGTGTCCCCCGAATTACCAAGTGTTGTGTCCCCCGAATTACCCGATGGCAGGCTATCATGCACCTTATTGCCCTGTCCAGTTTCCGGGGAGAGTTATATGCAACAGACTCTTAACTTCTTAATTTATTTCCAAATATCCAGTACTCTTGGGTCTCTCCCGGAAATATTTAAATCCATCTGCTTTCCTGTGTTGGTGCCAAAATATTCAGATGTAGCTGCAATCATATACGCAAGGATAAGATGCAAATCAGAACTGCTCCCTTCGCTTTTTCCGGTTGTTTTCCAAAGCTGCGATTTCCTGTTCGGGTCTTTTAAGTCATATGCTTCTACTATTAAATTTCTCATATAAGTCGTTTTTGTAACTGTTTGTGTTTGGGGAGGACTAGTAAACCACATCCAGCCGACGGGATAGCTATAGCCGTGAGAAGTGACCACGGTCTCGGAACTTGTGTTCGGGTTTCCTATTCCATAACCCAAACGGATAAGAATATCCGCGCTTTTTATGTTGTCTGTACGTAGATACCCTTTTTTAGATAGACCATTCTCGATGTATCTGGCAACCGATAGAAACTCCAAATCATTATCGCTTATGTTTTGCATAGCGGAAATTATAAAAAATGTTTTTCCCTTTGAGGCGACATCAGGAGCGGCAAAGGAATTAACCTGCACACTAATAAGCGTATCAGCTCCAAACATTCTCGGATCAACGGGTGTTGATGGAGTTGGAGTGGTGGCACAACCGTTTATTAGTAAAGCAATTACGCCAAGAAACATAAGAGATAGTCCGGTAACTTTTAGCCTGCTCATATTGCCTCCTTTTTTTCTTTTTTACCTGACCCCATAGCCCAAGTTCTTATCCCGAAAGGGCACTGCCGTGGGGCCTCAAAAAAGCGAAAGATTATTGACACAACCTTCCCATATTAAATTTCTTAAGTGGTCACTCTGATCTTTTGATCGATCGCCGGATCCTGCTTTATCAATCTGCCGCAAACGGGGCGAGGAAAAGCCTCCGGATTCACCAGCCTTCTTTCGCGGCGGCAACGATTGCCTGCAGATTGGCGATCGGGGTCTGCAGCGGAACGGCGCATTCCGGTGCCAGAATGTCCACCCCGGCCTCGATGCACAAGCGGGCCTGCCGATAGACCTCATCCGGCGTGCCTCCCAAGAGAACGTCCCTGTTGGCGACGTTTCCTATTAAAGACATCTCGCCTGCCACCGTCCCGACGGCCCTTTTGGTGTCAACCTGCCATTCGAAGTGGTAGCCGTCGAAGCCCGCCTCTACGAAAAGGCGCAGCCGGTCGGCGCAGTTTCCGCAAATATGAAGGATGGTGGGCCCCTCAATCCTTTCATTGAGCTCCCGGTGAACGGGCAGGAGGAAATCACGATAGGTCCCGGGACTGACCAGATCCCCGGTCGCATGGTCCGCAACGACCACCACATCGGCCCCGGCCTTAAGCTGGGCCCGGGCGAAGGCAATCGTTACCTCTTTGAGGGCGCTTAGAAAGCCGCGGACCTTCTCCGGGGCCGTCAGGGTCCAGACGAGAAATTCCTGAACCCCGGCAAGGTGATAGGAGATGGTCCAGGGTCCCATCACCTTCCCGATGATCGCCAGACGGTCCCCATAGTTCTTTCTCAGCAGTTCCAGGGCCTGTAAAACTACCTTAAGAGATGGTTTCTCAAGGAGATTCTCCGGTATCTCGAGGTCTCTCAACTCTTTGGCCGGATGGGTCCTGGCATCGGGCATCATGGCGGGGTTGCCCCAGTCCACTTCACAACCCAGGGCGGCCGCCTCCTGCTGAACGCTGAACTCGGGCATCACCGTGTCGAAACCGAGGATCTCGTGACCCGCCGCGGCCAGCTCCGCCATCCTCGCCGGTTCCAGGTGGGCCTCAGGAAAGAAGATCCCCGTTTTTTCCATCAATTCTACCGAGATGACCGAGGTAGGGCTCGCCACGGAGATCCGGGCCCCCTTCGGTCCTCGAAAGAGACCGGATAAAAACAGCCTTTTCGGCGTCGCCAGGGGACCGGCCATCATCCCCTCCCCGAAGAAAGGAGTCGATCGGCCAGACTGACCGCCAAAACGGCGTCTGCACTGTAGCCGTCCGCCCCGATTTCCGAAGCGAACCGCTCGGTGACCGGGGCGCCTCCGACGATGATTTTCGGCGGATCGGGGAAGGTTTCTCTAACAGTCGCAATTATCGCTTTCATCTCCAGCATGGTGGTCGTAAGCAGGGCCGAAAGACCTACCAGGTCCGGTTTCTCCCGGTCGACAGCCTCAAGAAAGCGCGCCCTCGGAACGTCCGTCCCCAGATCTATCACCTGAAAACCGGCCCCGGTCATCATCATCCCCACGAGATTCTTGCCGATATCGTGGATATCTCCCTTGACCGTCCCGATCACCAGTTTGCCTCTGGCCGTGATCTCGTTGTCACTGAGTCCCGCTTTGAGCATCTCAATCCCCCGGTTCATGTTGCGGGCCGCAAGCAGGACATCGGGAACCCAGATTTCCCCGGCCTTGAACTCCCGGCCGATGAGATTCATGGCGCCGATCAACCCTTCCTTGAGGATTACCCGGGGAGGGATGTTTTGTTCCAGGCCGCAGGCAACCAACCTTTCCACCTCCCCAAGATCTGTCTCCCTTAGAGACAGGTATAGGCCGTTTAACATTTCCTGCGGGATATTCATCGCCGTCTCCAATCTTTTTTAAAGGCCGGGGTACCGAATTCCAGCCACCCCAATATTTATCAATACAGGCAATCATATTGTCTCGGTGAACATCGTGAGTGTAGTGATAATCCTTTTTTGTGTAAAGAAATATTTTCCTGAATTGTCGGGTGTCTTGACTAAACATCTCCACTATGGGAAGGTAAGCAACCTATATAACCTGTCCGGGAAGGAGTACGGGCCGGCCGGCAGGAACGCATGATATTGAGGAATCAGGGATGGGAGAGTCGCAGCTAGAGACTATTCGCCAGGCCAGGGGTTTGACCCTTGAGGATATCTCCTCCAAAACGAGGATCGGAATTAAATATCTCACCGCCATCGAGGAGGGAAACTTCGCCCTTCTGCCCCCGCCGGTCTATACAAAAGGATTCATCAAGACCTACGCCGATATCTTGGGGATAGACAGGCAAGTCATTATCGGGGACTACGAAAAACATCTCCTGGCAACCCTCCCGGCCGGCGCCTCAGACCCCGTCCGGGAGGTCAAGGCAAAAGGTCTTGGGGATACAAAGAGGCCTTTTAACCTCCGGCTGCCGGGTCTCAAGGCCGGCCGGTTTTTGGGCATCGTTCTTATCACAGGCCTTTTGGGTTATCTGATCTGGGTAGCCTCCGCCCGCTTTACAAGCAACGAACCTCCCGTTGCCTCACCCCCCGGCGCCCTCGCCCCGGAGGCAGGATCAGCGGCCGGTTCCCCTACCAAAGGGCAGATCCTTCCGGATCAGCAGGAACCGGGCAAAGCCGGCCCGGCAGGCGGTTTGCCCCTTGTGATCGAGGCCAGGGAATTGACCTGGATCAGGATCACCTCCGACGGCAATCCTCCAAGCGAGCTGCTTTTGAAAGCCGGCGAGCGGATCGAGCGGTCCGCCGCGGAATACTTCATCATCCATATCGGTAACGCCGGCGGAGTCACCCTCCGGTTTCAGGGGAAAAATCTCGGCCCCCTGGGAGCCGCAGGCGAGGTTGTCCATCTCAGGCTGCCTTAGGAATATTTTACAGAACCCCGCCGGGTCATCTTCATCAAAAGGGCACGTCATCGACAGGCGGATCGTTCGGTCCCGAATACGCCGGGGACGGCTCTTCCGCCGTCTCCGCTCCCTTTCCCGGCGCTTTAGAATCGAGCATCTTCATCCCGGAGGCGATTATTTCGGTGGTATAGTGTTTCACCCCGTCCTTGTCCTCCCAGGATCTGGTTTGCAGCCGGCCTTCGACAAAGACAAGTTTCCCTTTGTTCAGATAACTGCCGCAGATCTCCGCCAGCTTCCCGAAGGTTACGATCCTGTGCCATTCGGTTTTCTGCACCCTTTCGTTACTCTTGTCCTTCCACTGTTCATCGGTGGCCAGGCGGAAATTGGTTACCATGAGTCCCTCAGCTGTGTATTTTACCTCCGGATCCGCCCCCAACCTGCCCACTAAAATGACCTTGTTTATCATTTTCGCTCCTCCCCCTTATCAAGGTTTAGGTACATCTTTCTTCCGCCCTGCAACGGGCCGGATCCATGCCGGACCATCAGGAACGCAACTTCGGTCGGGTTATATCTCCCTCGCCTCTTCGATCAGCATCACCGGTATCCCTTCCCTGATTTCATAAAGCAGGCGGCACCGCTTGCAGACCAGACCCTCCGCCTCCCGATCCGGACGGACCTCGCCCTTGCATTTGGGACAGGCCAGGATCGCCAGCAGTTCATCATCGAGATCAACGGTCATCTCCACCCTCCTTTCAGGAAACCGGAAGCAACGTGCGCCGGATCTCCGGTGAGCCGCTCGCAGACAGCGTCAAAGACCTCTTCCGGGGTGATCCTTATCATACACTCCCTCGTCTTGCATCTCTTTAAAAAGCAGGGACTGCAGGGGAGTTCTTTCCGGATAACCTTATGCCCCTCCCCGTAAGGACCGGTCCTTTTGGGATCCGTCGGGCCGAACAGGGCGACAACCGGCGTGCCCACCGCCGCTGCCAGATGCATCGGCCCGGAATCGGTGGAAAGAACGAGCGAGGCCTTTTCAAGCAGGCAGGCCAGCTCCTTAAGAGAGGTCTCCCCCGCCAGATTCACCGGATTTCCTTTTACCCGAGAGGATATCCCCTCCACCGGCCTTCGATCGCTCCCGACAAGAACGACGGGCAGGTTCAATTTTTCTCCTATGGCCGAGGCCACGTCCGCAAAACCCTCATCGCTCCAGAGCTTTGTCTCCCAGAGGGCAAGGGGGCTTATGACGATAAAGGGCTTCCCCGGAATGATGCCTCCGGCGTTTAACATCGCCGCCACCTTTTTTTCTGCCTCGTCGGGAAGGTCAATCAGGAAATCCCTGGGGAGGGGCGAAACGCCCAAATGGTACACCAGATCGAGATACCGGTCAACGGCATGTTTGGAGAGATCTTCAGGCACCTTCTCGTTGAGGAAGAGGCCGCTCAATTCCTGCCAGCTGTCGTAACCGAGCCTTCTTTTCCCCCGGCTTAAGGCTACGAGCAAAGAACTCTTCAAGAGCCCGTGAAAGTCGATAACCAGATCGTAGGGTCTGTCCCGGAGCTCACGTAAAAAAGCCCTGATTTCCCTCAGAGTCGGGGAGATCCGCCCTCGTCTGATCTCGTTTAGCCAGGTCTTGCGCCTGGAGACGATCACCCGGTCGAGACAGGGATGGCCCCTGATCAAATCGGCGGCGGCCTCCTCCACCACCCAGGTGAGATGGGCCTCAGGGTAGTGCCCCCTTAAGGCCGCAAGCGACGGCAGGGTATGGATCACGTCGCCCAGGGCGCTTAATTTCACCAGGAGAATGTTCAAGCGCCCCTCGCTCTCATAATCCACCGGACCGCCTCAAGAATGTCGTCGGCAATATAAGCCGGGGCAATCGGCTGGGCGAGATGATCCATGCCGTACCCCGTCTTGACCAGGATACCCTTCACCCCCACCGACCGGGCGGCCTCGATGTCCTTCGCCGTGTCCCCGATCATATAGGAGTTGCCCAATTCAATGTCCAGTTCCCGGGAGGCGGCCAGAAACAGGCCCGCCCCCGGTTTCCGGCAATCGCAGACCTTCAGGTAGGGGCTGCGGCCTTCGGTGGGATGGTGGGGGCAATAGTAATAACGGTCAATGCGGGCCCCGGACCTCCCGAGCTCCTCCTGGATCCGGCTATGGACCTCCCGGACGAAGTCTTCCTCAAAAAACCCCCGGGCTACCCCGGCCTGGTTGGTTATCACCACCGCCTTCATCCCCGCCCGGTTGATCAGCCCGACCGCCTCGGCAGCCCCGGCGATGAGCCGCAGCTTGTCCATCCGGTCCAGGTATCCGACCTCCTCATTGATCGTGCCGTCCCGATCGAGAAAAACCGCCTCGTTATTTTCCTTCTTCATTGACCTTCCCTTATCTCAATCCTTTCTCCAACAGCGACCCGGAAGACAGCAACATTCTCCTGGCCCCCTGATAGACCTCATCCGCTGTAATTACATCCATACAGCGAAAATCGGCGGGGCATACCTTCTTCAAACAGGGGCTGCACTCGACCTGATGATAGATGACCTCGGTCCTCTCCCCGAGCGGCGAGGTTGTCCGCGGATTCGTCGAACCGAAGACGACAAGCGTTGGGACGCCAAGCGCCCCGGATATATGCATAAGTCCGGAATCATTGGAGATAAAGAGGCGGCACCGGGCGATGAGACCGATGGCCTCGCTGAGGGTGGTTCGTCCGGCAAGATCTATCGGCCGGGATCTGGCGTGCCCGCTGACCTCCCCGGTTTGCCTTCTGTCCTCCAGACTTCCGAAGAGGATAACCCGGATGCCGAAATCCTCGTGCAGCCGATCGGCAACCTCGGCAAACCTCTCGGGAAACCACTTCTTCGCCGGTCCGTAAGCGGCGCCCACGGCCATCCCCACGATCTTCTCCTCCGGTAAAACCCCCAGGGAATTCAAAATCTCCTCCGCCCGCCTCTGGCAGGAAGAGGGGAGATTCAACGCCACCGGAGCCGCCTCGGCCGGAAATCCGAGCCCCTTTAGCATTTCCAAATAGTACTTAGTCTGGTGAACCGCGAGGAGTTGCTTTGGCCGCGAAACCGGATGGGTAAGCAGCAGGCCCCGGCCGTCGGTCTTGTAGCCCGCCCGGAGCGGAATTCCGGCCATCTTCGCGATGATCGCCGCCTCGATGGCATTCTGGAGGAGGATCGCCAGGTCGAATCCCCGCTGCCTGATCTCCCCGGCCAGGGCCAGTTTCCCCAATAACCCCTGATGGACCCCCGGGCTCCGGTAGATCAGCACCTCGTCTGCGTCCGGGGAAAGTTTATAGAGATCAGCCACCCAGGGTTTGGCCAGAACGCAGATATAAGACCCCGGAAGGGTTCTTCTGATCGCCGCCAGGGCAGGCAGGGTCATAACCACATCCCCTATCCAGTTGGTCCCCCGGACGAGGATACGGGAGATCCCTTGCACCGGCAAGGGTTTCGCTTTCCCCATGATCCTACACCCCCACCTGGCAACGTTTCGTCTTCCAGCGGTGATGCAGCCAGAGCCACTGCTCCGGATATCTTCTCACCATCGCCTCCACCAGGGCGGTGAATCTCTGGGTATTGGCGACGATGTCCGCCTGCTCGTCCCCGGTTTTGATCATTTCAACCGGTGGGCCCATGATCAGTCTGTATCTCCCGTCGGGCTGCCGGACGAAAAACGAGGGTAGAACGGCGGCGTTGAAAGTGGCGGCCAGAGAGGCGATGCTGCCGGTGGTGCAGGCGGGGCGGCCGAAAAAATCGACGAAGACCCCCTCCTGCCAAGCCATGTTCTGATCGATCATGATCCCCACCACCCCATTTTGTTTCAACGTGCCTGCAATCTGTTTCATGGCACCCTGCTTCTTGATGAGGGTGATGCCCTGAGCGGACCTGACCCGTCTGAACAGGCCCTCCAGGACCGGATTATCCAAAGGCCGGTAAACGACGGCGATGGGTTCCACTAAGAGGGCCACCGAGGCGATCTGCATCTCCCAGTTGCCGAAATGGGCGGCGAAGATCAAAACCCCCCTGCCCTTTTCCTTGGCTTTGAGGTAATTATCATGTCCCTCCACCTCGACGAAACGGTGAATGTTTTCCTTTGATAGTCTAAGGAGGTCAAAGAACTCGGCCCCGATGGTGCCGAAGTTCCGGTAAACCCCCTTGAGGATCCTCCTGATCTCTTTTTCGTCCTTTTCCGGGAAGGCCCGGGTGAGACCGTGGAGGGCGATGAGGCGGTAGCGGGGAGAGAAGAGGCTAAAGAGACCGGCCCCAAAAATGAAGAAGGCCCTTCTTAAGGGAAGGGGAACCAGGGCAATCAATCTGAGCAAATTTTCCATCATCGACCGTCGGATACTTAAGCCCCTGTCCGGTTAAAATCCGCCGATTTGCCTGAAGGCAATTCAGGCGGCATAAACCTCTCAGGGGGGATTTGATTTACAGACTGTCTATAGAGAAAGCGGCCGCCCTTGTCAAATGTTTTACCCCGGTTGCCGCCTCCCCTGGCCTGTCTTCCAGCCGGCCAGTCGCGAGAGACAGAAGCCGAGGAATCTTTCGAGATCTTCTGCGAGCTCCATCTCGATCTTGAGGACATACGTTTCGGGCAGTCGAACGGCTGAATCGCCAAGCTTAACCGCATCCTTTTCGGTGGTCACGAGGAAATCGCTCTCCCCCCGGGCGAATAGTTCGTTTATTTCCCTTACTTCCCTCTCCCCGTAGCGGTGATGATCCCCATAGGCCAAAAAAGAAGACACCTGTGCGCCTAGTTCGTAAACGGTCCTGCTGAAATTCTCCGGGGAGCCGATCCCGGAAAACAGGGCCACCCTCCTGCCCTTCAGGATAGCCGGGGGGAAGGCCTCACGGTCTTTCAGCCGGATGAGTTCAAGGGGACGCCGCACCGCCTGAAACGTCGGAATAGCCTGTAAAACCGGGGGCAGGGCCGGGAAAGTTGCGGCCGTCTCTGTCGGCCCTGCCCCCGGGCTTCCGGTAAAGACGAGGGCATCGGCCCGGATCAAAGAGGAAACCGCCTCCCTCAATGGTCCCCGGGGAAGAAGCCGGTGGTTTCCGAAGGGTTTTTCCCGATCCAGAAGAACGATATCAAGGTCACGATGGAGGGCCCGATGCTGGAACCCGTCATCGAGGATCAAGAGTCCCGCCCGGTGACACTCACAGGCCAGGCGGCCGGTAAGTTCCCTTTTTGCCCCCACGAAAACCGGGATGTCGGCAAGCTTACGGGCCATAAGGACAGCTTCATCTCCGATGAGCCGGTACTTTTCGCTATCCTCTCCCTCATCCCCCAGGAGAACCGCCGTCTCCTTGACACTTCCGCCGTAACCCCGGGTAAGGATCGCCGTGGAAAACCCCCTGGCCTTTAATTGCCGGGCAAGCATAATCGCAAAAGGGGTCTTGCCGGTGCCTCCCACGGTAATGTTTCCGATACTTACCACCGGGCAGGGCAGCTTTGCCGCCGGTAGAATTTTTCGGTCATAAAGGGAGTTCCTGATCTTGACTGCGCTTAGGTACGGCAGAGAGAGCGCCTGAAGGAGAAAAGACAGGGGGCTTACACCCCCTTTCCCCTCATCCCAGGTTTGTCTCACCTTCTCGACAATCGGCCCCGTTAAAGTTTTCGTTGTCCAGGAACTGCATTTCGTAGAGTTTGCGATATTCGCCCTCCTGACTTAGCAAATCTTCGTGGGTTCCTTCTTCCACTATCCTGCCATCCACCAGGACGTAGATCCAATCGGCGCTGCGGATCGTGGATAAACGATGGGCGATCACCAGGGTGGTTCGGCCCTGCATCAGGGCATTCAAGGCCTCCTGAACCTCCCGCTCCCCTTCTGTATCGAGGGAAGAGGTGGCTTCGTCGAGGATAAGGATCGGGGCGTCTTTAAGGAGCGCCCGGGCGATGGAGACCCTCTGTCTCTCCCCGCCGGAGAGTTTCACCCCCTGCTCGCCGATTACCGTATCGTAGCCCGAGGGAAGTCTCGTTATAAAATCGTGGGCATAAGCGGCCCGGGCGGCCTCTGTTATGTCCTGGTCTGGTCTCCTTATGTCTCCATAGGCGATGTTGTTTTTCACGGTGTCATTGAAAAGGATCGTCTGCTGGGTCACCATGGAGATCAGACCCCGGAGCGATTCCAGGGTAACCTCCCGGATGTCCTGGCCATTGATAAGCACCCGGCCCTGGGTTACATCGTAAAATCTGGGAATAAGGTTAACGAGGGTGGTCTTTCCGCCGCCGCTCATCCCGACGAAGGCGACCATTTTACCGGCGGGAATGGAGATATTGATATCCTTGAGAACCGGGGCCTGTTCATAGCCGAAGGTAACCCCTTCCAGGGTGATCTCCCCGATGGTTTTCGGCAGTTCCCGGGCCCCGGGGGCGTTTATTATCTCCGGGGTCCGGTCGATGATCTCAAAGACCCTGATCGCCCCGGCAATCCCCTGCTGGATCGTGTTATTGACGTTGGTAAGCCTCTTGATAGGTTCGTAGAGCATGATCAGGGCCGCCATGAAGGAGAAGAAAGTTCCCGGGGTGGACTGACCGTGGATCACCTGGTAGCCGCCGTAGAAAACTATCGCCGCCACCCCCAGGCCGCCCAAAAATTCCATGACAGGACTGGAAATCGCGTTCACTGAAACGGTCTTTAAGCTAAGCCGGTAGAGCTGCTCGTTTTCCGCGGCGAATCTTCTGCTTTCGTATTCCTCCATATTGAAGGCCTTCACTATCCTTGCTCCTGCAATCGTCTCCTGGAGGAGGGAGACGATCCTGCCCAGATGGGCCTGGGTCCGGGTGGCCACCCTTCTCATCCTCCTTCCGAAGGTGGAGATGGGATAGATGGTCAGGGGGAAGATGATCATGGCGATGATGGCCAGTTGCCAGTCCCGGTAGAAAACGACGAAGATCAGGCAGACTAAGGTAAAGGTATCTTTGAAGAGGCTCGTCACCGCTTCCGATACGGCCCCCTGGATATAGCCTACGTCATTGGTGATCCGGGAAAGGAGAACCCCGGTGGGGTTCTCCGTGAAGAAGGAGAGGGGCTGGGTCTGAATCCTTAAGTAGAGCTGATTTCTTAAGTCGGTAATTACCCTGAGGCCGATCCGGCTCATCAAGATTGTCTGGGCGTAGCTGCAGGCCCCCTTTACCAAATAGGCCAGGATGATGAGCATTGGCAGCCATTTGATCGCCAGGGCGTCCTGCTTGATAAAGATATCATCTAAGATAGGTTTCACCAAAAAGGCCAGGGCCGCACTCGAACCCCCCACACCTAGCATGCAGACGGCCGCCAGGATGAAGGTCTGCCAGTGGGGGGCGGCTATTTTCAAAAGACGCTTAAAGACGCTCATAAAGTTTTACCAGAGGCTTATTTCCCCTTGATCAGGTCATAGGCCAGCCGCGCCGTCCGGGCGGCCGCCCCGGGTTCCCCCAGACTTTCCCGGACGAGGGCGAGTTGCTCAACCAGTCTTCTTTGCCCCTCGTGATCTCTAAGGATCGCAACTGCCGATCCTGCAATGGCTGCAGGGCTCGCCTGATCCTGGATCAATTCGGGGACTACGGTTTTTCCGGCGATGATATTGACCAGACCGATGTGCCTCACCTTGATAAACATCCGGCCTATCAGATAGGAAAACCGGGAGAGACGGTAGATGATAATCATCGGTCTCATCAGGAGGGCCGTCTCGAGGGTGGCCGTCCCCGAGGCGACTATAACGAGGTCGGCACTTAAGAGGGCCTCCTGCACCTGGCCTTTTACCACCGCAACGGTGATCCGGGCTCCCTTTGCCTCCTTTTCGACGGGACCTCTGTCGATACTGTCGGCAACGGGCAGAACGAATTGAACGGGACCGTGCTCTTTTTCAATCATCCTCCCCGCCTCAAGCATAACCGGCAGGTGCCTCCGGACCTCGCTTGCCCGGCTGCCCGGCAACAGAGAGATGGTGGTTATCCCATTTTTCAGGCCCAAGGCGGCCCGGGCCTCCTCTTTCGTTTGATTTGCCGCCACCCCGTCCAGGAGGGGATGGCCGACAAAAGAAACATCCACCCCGGCCCTTCGGTAAAGATCCTCCTCGAAAGGCAGGATCACCGCCATTCTATCGACATATCTTTTGATCTTCCTGATCCTGCCCCCCCGCCAGGCCCAGATCTGCGGGCTTATGTAATAGAAAACCTTAACCCTAAGCTTGCGGGCCGTCCTGGCTATCTTGAGATTGAAATCGGGATAGTCTATCAGGATAAGGAGGTCCGGCGGATCATTCCGGAGAGACGCCTTAATCGCCCTCATTGCCCTGGCAATGGCCTTTAATTTAGCAAAGGCCTCGGTCAGGCCAACCACAGCCAGATCCGCATCACCTGCCAGAAGGCGGACCCCGGCCTCTTTCATTCTTTTGCCCCCGAGGCCGGCGAATCTGATCCCCGGGTCGAGGTCCTTTAAGGCCAAAACCAGCCTCGCCCCGTGAACATCCCCGGAGGCCTCGCCGGCGACTATCAGGACCGTTATTCCCCCATCTTTAGGCATTGTTGACAGCCCGGCAGACGCGGGCGATCTCTTGTTGGGTAAGCTCGGGAAACATGGGCACAGAGAGAACCTCCGCGGCGCAGGCCTCGCTTACCCTAAGCCCTCCCCGGAGAAGACCCGCGGCCTTGTATACCTCCTGGCGGTGCAGAGGGATGGGGTAATAGATGGCCGAGGCACATTGGTGCTCTGCGAGAGACTTAACAAACCTCGCCCGGTCTTTTACCTTGAGGGTGAACTGATGGAAGACATGGGTGTAGCCCGCCAGTTCCGCAGGGACGATCACCTCTTCCCTGAGGATCTGGCTTCGGTAACCTTCCGCATTAAGACGGCGGGCGTGGTTCATTTCATCTATTCTTTTGAGTTTCACCCGCAGGATCGCCGCCTGAATCTCATCTAAGCGGCTGTTGTAGCCGACGGTATGGTGATGATACCTTTTTTCGCTGCCGTGATTCCGCAGGATCCGGACCTCTCTTGCCAGGTCTGAATCGCCGGTAATAATCATCCCCCCGTCGCCGTAGCCGGCTAGATTCTTGCTGGGGAAGAAGCTGAAACAGCCGAAGTCGCCGAAGGCGCCGACCTTTCTCGACCCGATCGAGGCGCCGAAGGCCTGGGCGCAATCCTCGATGACCGGCAGACGGTGCCCGATGGCTATTTCATTGATCCTTTCCATTTCCGCGGGATGACCGAAGAGATGTACCGGGATTATCGCTTTAGTCTTCTTCGTTATCCGCTCGACGATTCTGGCCGGATCGATGTTGAAGGTGATCGGGCAAATATCGGCAAACACCGGCCTCGCCCCCAGCAGAGAGATAACCTCGGCGGTGGCGATAAAGGTAAACGGGGTCGTGATCACCTCATCCCCCCGGCCTATCCCCAGAGCCCGGAGGGCCAGTAGAAGGGCATCGGTCCCGTTGGCCACGCCTATCGCATGGGGAAGGCCGTGGTAGGCGGCTACCTCTTTCTCGAACATTTCGACCTGGGGACCCAAAATGAACTGGGTCGAATTGAGAACCCGGGCTATCGCCTCGTCGATCTCGACTTTCAGCTTATCATACTGCCTTTTTAAATCTACCATGGGGATCATGATGACACCTTCGGGATGGTTTTCATCTCCGCGGAAATCCTGAGGGCGAGCTCCAGGGCGTCCCGGCCGGCCCGTCCCGAAACGAGAGGCTCCGTCCCCCGGGAGACGGCCTCGAGAAACGATCTGATCTCCGCCTCGAGGGGATCGTATTTCTCCACCTCCCTCCGGTTATCGGTAAGCTCCTTCCGGCCTTCGCTGTTGGTGATCATCTTGAGGGAAACAAGCTCTCTGGCCTGATAATCGACGGAATGGTAGCCGCCGGGCTCAAAAAAACGGATCTTCTGCATCCGCTTGCCGCTCAACCGGCTCGCGGTAACGTTGGCTATGCAGCCGTTTTCGAAGGAAAGACGGGCGTTGGCGATGTCGTACTTGTCGGAGAGCACCGCCACCCCTACCGCCTCGACCGTCCGGATCGGTGCCTTCACGAACGTAAGGATGATATCCAGTTCGTGGATCATCAGATCCAGGATCACATCGATGTCTGTGCCCCTTTCCATAAACGAATGGAGCCGGTGGGCCTCGATGAAAAGGGGATGGATGCCGAGCCCGGCCAGGGCGCGGACCGCCGGATTGAACCGTTCGATCATCCCGACCTGGAATACCACCCCCCTGTCGGAGGCCAGGGAAACCAGCTCGTCCGCTTCGGCAAGGGCGGCGGTGATGGGCTTTTCCACAAGGACATGAACACCCCGGGCAAGGAAATCCCTCGCTATCCTGAAATGCTCCCTGGTGGGAACGGCGATGCTTACCGCATCTATCTTACCCAGGAGTTCGCGGTGGTCGGCAAAGGCCGGGCAACCGCAAGAGGAAGCCGCCGTCCGGGCCCTTTCCTCGCATAGATCGGCAACCCCGGAAACCAGGCATTGGGGCAGTTTCAGATATTTTTGGAGATGGTAATTTCCCAGATGACCGACGCCTACCACCCCGACCTTGATCTTTTCCATTTAGCAATCCTCACAATACCAGGGGCTATCGGCAGATCCCTCTGGTCGCCTTCTCGATAAAGCCGGTGAATTGACGCACCTCGGCCAGATCCGGGACCTCCTCCCTCACCTTTTCGAGGGCCGCTTTCAAAAGAAGGGAGGAACGAAAGATGATCCGATAGGCGTCCTTCAGGGCCTGGATGGTATCGGGCTTGAAGCCCCGCCTTTTTAGTCCGACCAGATTCAGACCGTAGAGCCCGGCGTGGTTTCCCGAGGCTACGACAAAGGGGGGGACATCCCTGGTCACCGCGGAGGCGCCGGCGATGAAGGCATAGGCCCCGATCCGGGTAAACTGGAGAATCCCGGAGAGGCCGCCTATCGTGGCATAGTCTTCAATGGTAATATGGCCGGCGAGATTGGCCGAATTGGCCATGATCACCTGGTTGCCGATGGCGCAATTATGAGCGATATGGCAGTAGGCCATGATGAGATTATTGTCCCCGAGGGAGGTGACATTGCCGCTGCCCGTTGCCCGGTGAATGGTGACAAACTCTCTGATCGTATTGAAGTTGCCGATGACGACCCGGGTCTCTTCCCGCCGGTATTTCAGGTCCTGCGGGGCGCCGCCGATGGAGCAGAACTGATAGATCCGGCATCCCTCGCCTATGTCGGTGTGGCTTTCGATGATCGCATGTGGCCCGATTATCGTATTCTTCCCTATATTTACATCGGCCTCAACGACCGTATAAGGTCCGATTTCCACCCCCGGGGCAATGTTTGCCTCAGGGGAGATAACCGCCGTATGATGAATCGACATTCCCTAAAATCTTCCTCTCCGTTGAATTCGGGAGGGCTCCCGGCGGAAACCTCAAGCTTTGCCTTCCCTCCGGCCCCTTTTCCGGTGCAGTTGTTCTTCCAGTTCCCGGAGCTTTTCCGTAAGATCTGCGACTTTTTTGATAAGCTCGGGAACCCTGATCAAGGCCGCCTCCTTTTTCAGCCACTCCCGGTGGGGGAGATGGGGCGAACCGGCCACTACCCTCTGCGGCTCTACATCCTTATGAACCCCGGATCTGGCCGCGACCATGACCTGATCACCGATGGTTATGTGCCCTACGATCCCGGCCTGACCGCCCACGAGCACCGAATTCCCGAGCCTGGCGCTGCCAGCTATCCCCGCCTGGCCTGCTATAACCGAGTTCTCACCTACGGTGACGTTATGGGCAATCTGCACCAGGTTATCGATCTTTGCCCCTCTTTTGATCCAGGTCTTCCCCAGGGTTCCCCGGTCAATGGTTGTGTTGGCCCCGATCTCCACCTCGTCGTCTATCTGGACGTAGCCCACCTGGGGAATCTTGAGGTTGTCCCTGCCGGGATGGGCATAGCCGAAGCCGTCGCCGCCGATGACCACCCCGGCATGGATCACCACCCGCGCCCCGATCAACGTTCTCCTGTACACCGACACGTTGGGATGAATCACCGTTTCTTCACCGACGCAAACGTCATCCCCGAGTTTGACGCCCGGGTAGATGACGGCCCCTTTCTTTATCCGGCATCTCCGGCCGATATAGACCTGGGGAAAGACCGCGACCCCGGGCTCGATCACTGCATCCGGTTCGATATAAGCGCCCTCCCCGCCTCTGGCGGCGGGTTTTTCGGCAGGGTAATAGAGGTGAAGCAGCCTGGCCAGGGCAACGTAGGGATCCCCTACCACCACCTGGTTGATCTGCCCCGAAGGGTAAGGTTTGGCAAGGAGCACCGCAGTTGCCCCGGTCTTCCCGATCAGGCGGAGGTACCGGCCGGCTACGGCGAAGGTCAGATCCCCCTCGCAGGCCTCGTCGATCCCCTTGATCCCGGTGATCTCGGCATTTTCATCCCCGATCACCTCGCCGCCGACGAGGGAAGCGATCTCCTTGAGAGTCTTTCTTATCATCTATTCCCCTATGCCCTGCCTGCCTTAAGAAGGCTTATCTCTTCGCCGGTCTGTGGGTTCTATTGAACTCGTCGATGATCCTTTTGGTAATATCCAGCTCTTTGGCATAGTAGGCTACCGGAACGGAGCTGATATCGACTATCATCGCATATTTTTCCCTCTCCCCGATGGCGGTGACGACCTTGAGCACCTCCGGCAGAAGGGTCTTGGTGAGTTCCTGATCCCGGCTCTGGAGGGCCTCGTTCGAATCCCGCACGAGGATCTGGTAGTCCCGGAATCTTCTCTGATAAGTGGTCTCGCGCTCCCGGAGCGCACTCTCCGAAAGCACCGTCCGCTGGCGATCGATATCGTCTTTCATCTTCTTGAGCTCCGCCTCTCTCGCCTGGATGAGCTCCCTTTCCCGGTCGAAGGTCCTCTTAAACTCTTCCGAGGCCCTTTTACCGGCCTCCGAGGAGACCATCACCTCTCTCATATCGATGAAGGCGATCCTCCCCTGGGCCGACACCGGGGAGGCCGGCAGGAACCAGCCGGCAATAAAAGAGAGACCTATTACGATCAATGAATATTTCCACCTTTTCATAGCGTTCCTCCTGGATAAAGTTTCTTTACATAAACAAACCGATGGTGAACTCCCAGCGGCTCTGGGATTCTCCTTCTTTCCTGTCCAATACGTAGCCCCACTCCAACCTCAACGGGCCGATGGGGGAATACCAGCGGATGCCGAAGCCCGCGGTATGCCGCAGATCGTCCAGATTATAGCCGGACAGCCAGGCGTTGCCGGTGTCATAGAAGAGGACCCCCTTCATCCCCGCGTCCCTGATTAAGGGGAAGATGTATTCGAGATTGGCGTTGAACATGGTAAGCCCGCCGATCAGGTCCCCGGTTGCGGCATCGACCGGACCGATCGAGCGGAGCCCGCGCAGGGAATTCATTCCGCCCAGGACAAACCGCTCATAGACGGGAACCTTCCTGTCCCCGACCCCTTCCAGATACCCGATCCTGCCCCTCAGGCCCACACTGGTGCTCCAGGGCAGGGGATAGAACCAGCTTGAGCTCAGTTGATAGCGGACAAAACCCACGTCCCCCCCCAGAGGCCCCCCGGCATATTCCGCCGAAAGGCTGTTTTTCGATCCCCGGGTCGGGAAAATGAAATCGTCACTGGTATCCCGGGACAGGGAAAGAGAGGCCATACTTGTAACGGTCGTCCCCGCCTGGTCCTTGATATATTTGGCCGCATCGCCCTTGACCTCGGTTATGTTGTTTGAAGACAGGCGGTAGCCGATAGAGCCGGAGACCTGCCGAAACAGGGGGTAGCCGAATGTCACCCCGAAGCCGTTTGAGGCCAGGTGATACTGGTCGTAGTCCCGGGACGAGTTCCAGACTTCGAATTTGCTCCACAGGGGGAGGTCGAAAAGCCAGGGTTCGATGAAGGCGATGTCGTAAATGTTCGCCGAACCGCTGATGTTCGCCTTAAGGGACAGGGTCTGACCCCGGCCGAAGAGATTATTCTGGGATACCTGGGCGGTGAATACCGCGTGATCCATGGCGCTGTAACCGGCTCCGACACTGAACATGCCCGTGGGCTTCTCTTTCACCTGGATGTTCAAATCGGTCAGATCCTCCGCCGGCCCCCGGGCGCTTTGAAAATCTACCTCTTCAAAATATCGCAGCCGGTTCAAGGCCGCGAAGCTCGCCTTCATCTTGCTGCTGCTGTAGATGTCCCCTTCGGACACCGCAAGCATCCTTCTTATCACCTTGTCTCTGGTTTTCACGTTGCCGATGATGTTTATCCGGTTGAAGTACACCGGCTGGCCCTTTTCGATATGATAGACCACATCGACCTTGAGTTCCTTATCGGAAACGGAAACCCGGGGGGAAACGTCGGCAAAGGCGTAGCCTTCATCGCTTGCCGCCTGGATAAGGGTATCTAAATCCTTGACCAGGGCCCCGCGGTCGTAATAAATTTTACCAGATAAACTTAATCTTTTAAGAAGATTCTCCCGGGATACGGTCAAGGCATCCCCGGCGATATCTACCTTGCCCACCTTGAACTGCTTTCCTTCGACGATGGGGATCTTGATTCTAATCCCGTCGTCATCTTTGGTTATCTCGGGATCCCCCACCTGAATATTGATGAAGCCGCCATCGAGATAAAAGGCCGTTATCTTCTGGATGTCTTGGGCGAGCATTTCCCGGTTCAAAAGCCCCGAATCGGTCAGGAAATAGAAGAAGCCCTTCTCCTTCGTGGTCATCAGGCCCTTGAGCTCCTTGGCCTGGTAGACCGAGTTGCCGCTGAAGGCAATTTCCCTGATATAGACCCTGGCGCCTTCTTTGATGTCAAAGACGACCTTAACGTTCCATTCCTTGTCCTTCTCGATCTTCTCCGTTATCGCGGCATTCAAATAACCTTTTTTGTTGTAGAGTTCCCGGATCTTCTCTATGTCCTCTTTTATCTTCTCCAGATTCAGGGTCTGTCTCACCTTGACCGAGATCATCTCTTCCAGGTCGCCTTTTGATATCGCCCGGTTGCCCTGAATCGCAATCTCGGCGATCAGGGGTCTCTCTTCCACCGTAAAGACAACCATCCGTCCGGAGGCGGCCTCTCTAATCTCCGCCTCGACATGGGTAAAATAGCCCATTTTATAGACGGATTTTATGTCCTCGGAAATACGGGCCTCGGAGAAAGCGGAGCCGGGAACTGTTTTTAGGACCTGGATTACCGCCTGGGAATCGATCTTCCGATTCCCCTTGACCTCGACCCCGGCGATGCGAGATCCCGTTTCAATCCTGGTCAGGATCACCTGATACGCCTCATTGACCAGGGGGGGAAGCCCTTCGGCCGTCTTGCCCTGAAGGAAGAAGCTGCCGACGACCTTTCTCTCTTTAGTATCTAAAATGGTCAGATCCAGACTGCTCGTCTCGCCGATCTCGGTGAAGCTCCCGATCAGGGCAAAATCACCGCCCACCTCCCGGGCCACAGACAAGGCCGCATCCTCGTCAAGGCGCCTTCCCTCCAGCAGCTTTTCATATCGTTCCTTCTCGACGACCTGAAGGAACCGGGAGGTCTTAAGGGCCCTCGTCATCTCCCGGTAGAGCTCTTCCCGAATCTTCTCGTGGGCAGAGGCGGCATGTACCCCGAAAGGCAGCACTACCACCCTTTTTATCTCCTGGGCAAGGGCCTTGCCGCCTGCCAGGAAGAAGGAGAAAAGAAGGATGATGACCCACCAGCAGTGTCTCAAGCGATAACGAT
Source organism: Syntrophobacterales bacterium (assembly GCA_037445955.1). Classification (GTDB taxonomy): domain Bacteria; phylum Desulfobacterota; class Syntrophia; order Syntrophales; family CAMTWB01; genus JBBIJM01. The sequence continues at coordinate 12,570 of JBBIJM010000020.1, read as the reverse complement.
TACCCATCAGTATATACCATCCCGTCCTTGATCCCGATGCGTCTTGCCATACGACCTGCCAGGGCCTCGTTATGGGTAACCGCAAGCAGGGTGATCTTCTTTGCCACGTTCAACGAAAGCAATATCTCCTCTACCCTTCCGCCCGTCTCGGTGTCAAGGTTGCCCGTCGGCTCATCGGCCAGGATCACCTCCGGATCCATGATCAGGGCCCGGGCCACCGCGACCCGCTGCTGCTCCCCTCCGGAGAGTTCGCCGGGCTTGTGGCCGATCCTTTCGCCGAGGCCCATTTCGGTCAAGACCTCATCCGCCCGGGCGAGGGCCTTTTTCTTCGGGAGACCCGCCATCATCGCCGGCAGGGATACATTCTCCCGGCTGGTAAATTCCGGAAGGAGGTGATGAAACTGGAAGACAAAACCGATCGTCCTGTTCCTGAACCCGGCGAGCTTATTGTCGTCCCATTTAAAGACATCTAAATCGTTGTAGGTAACCTCTCCCCCGGAGGGCCGATCCAGGGCACCCAGGATATGGAGAAGGGTGCTCTTCCCCGCCCCCGACACCCCGACAATGGCCAGGGAGTCCCCTCTGTCCACCGTAAGATCGATCCCCTTTAGAACCTCGATCCGGTTTCCGTCTTTAACAAAATACTTCTGAAGACCCCTTACCTTAATCATCGATCCTGCCGAATTTACGTTTGGCTATTCATTATTCATATCTTAGGATCTCCACCGGGTCCAGCCGGGAGGCCTTCCAGGCGGGATAGAGGGTGGCGAGAAAGCAGATTGCCAAAGCGGTGGCGATGATGATTGCCACATCGGAAAACACCACCTGCGAGGGAAGGTGGCTCAAATAATAGACCTCCGCAGGCAGAATCTTTATTCCCAGGAGCCTCTCTACGAAAATACTTATCGATTCTATATTAAAGGCAACCGCCAAACCGGTGATTGCGCCTGAAGCCGTGCCTACCAGGCCGATGATCAGGCCGTGCAACATGAAGATCTTCATGATGCTTCTTGAGGTTGCCCCCATAGACTTGAGAATGGCTATATCCCGGTTCTTTTCCATGACGATCATGATCAGGGTGCTGATAATGTTGAACGCCGCCACGAGCACAATGAGGCTCAAGATGATGAACATGGCCCGCCGTTCCAGTTTCAGGGCGGCAAAGAGGTTCTTGTTCATCTCCATCCAGGTCCTCACCCAGTAGGGGAACCCCAATTTCTTGCCGATCGCCTCGGCCACCGCCTCGGTCTTATAGATGTCCTTCACCCGGATCTCCAGGCCGGTGACCCTGTCTTCCATATTCAGAAAGGCCTGAGCGTCGGGGAGGGACATGAAGACAAGGGTCGCGTCGTATTCATAGAAGCCCGATTCGAAAATCCCGACAACGGCATATCTTTTCAGCCGCGGGACAAGCCCCGCCGGGGTCGAGGTCCCGAAGGGCGAGATCACACTCACCGCCTCCCCGACCTTAAGGTCAAGCTGCCTCGCCAGTTCCGTACCTATGACAATGCCGGACAGACCCTCGCCTCCTTTGGCGGCCGGGCCGCCTCCCCCTTGAAGATCGGCGAAATCGCCCTCTTTCATCTTGCCCAGGTTGATAACCCTCAAGGCATCCCCGGCCTTAACCCCTTTTATCACCACCCCGCGGATCTGTCCTCCGTTTCTGATCATCGCCTGGCTGATGATAAAGGGACCGGAGGCGACTACCCCGTCGACCTCTTCAACGACCTTCCGTAAGGCGTTAAAGTCTTCGGTCTGCCCCCCGACCTCAGTGATTACCAGATGGGCATTTATGCCCAGGATCTTGTTTCTCAGCTCCTGAGCGAATCCGTTCATCACCGCAAGCACAATGATCAAGGCGGCTACCCCAAGAAAGATCCCGGCGACCGAGATAGCGGTGATGATGGAAACGAACACCTGTTTGCGCCGGGATTTCAAATAACGAAGACTGATGAAGAGCTCAAAAGGCATCCCTTACCTCTGTCAATCCTCCCTTGATCTCATCTGAGGGAAAAGGATCACGTCCCGGATGGACGGGGAATCGGTAAAGAGCATGACGAGCCGGTCTATGCCGATCCCTTCCCCCGCGGCAGGGGGCATCCCGTATTCCAGGGTCCTGATATAGTCTTCGTCGAGATCGTGGGCCTCCTCGTCGCCCCGTTCCCTGGCCGCAAGCTGCTGTAAAAACCTCTCCCGCTGATCGACCGGGTCGTTGAGTTCGGTAAAGGCGTTGGCGATCTCCCGGCCGTTGATGTAGAGCTCGAAGCGGTCGGTAAGGGACGGATCGTCATTGCAGCGCCGGGCGAGCGGCGATACCTCGACCGGATACCCGGTGACAAAGGTGGGCTGGATGAGCCGCTCCTCCACCAGGGCCTCGAAAAGGGCCATAATCAACCTTCCCGCGGGTTCGCCTTCCCCGGGATCGAGACCGGCACCCTTGGCGCAGGCGCTCAAACTTTCCCGGTCTTCAAGGGCCTCCTCCGGAAGGCCGGTGGCTTCCCTTACCGCCTCCCGGACCGAGATCCGTCTCCAGGGGGGGGCAAGATCAATCAGGTTTCCCTGATAGGTGAGTTTGGTTGAGCCTAAAATCTCCCGAGCCAGAAACAAGAAAAGCTCTTCGGTCAAATCCATCAGTTCCCGGTAGGTCGCATAGGCCTGATAGAATTCCATCATGGTGAATTCGGGATTGTGGAGGATCGAGATGCCCTCGTTGCGGAAACTCCGGTTGATCTCGAATACCCGTTCCAACCCGCCGGTGACGAGGCGTTTCAGGTACAACTCCGGGGCGATCCGGAGGTATAGGTCAATCCCCAGGGCGTTATGATAGGTCTTGAAGGGACGGGCGACGGCGCCTCCGGCCCGGGGCTGCATCATCGGGGTTTCGACCTCGAGGAAGTCCCGCTCCGTCATAAACTGGCGCAGGAGCCTGATGATCCGGCTTCTGGTATAGAAGACCTCTTTTACCCCGGGGTTCATGATCAGATCGAGATGGCGCTGCCGGTAGCGGGTTTCTATGTCGGTCAAGCCATGCCACTTCTCCGGCAGAGGACGGACCGATTTGGCAAGGAGGGTGAATCCGTCGGCGTCTATGGTCAATTCGCCCGTTTTTGTCCGGAACACTCCGCCCTTCACCCCGATAATATCGCCGATATCCAATTTCTTAAAAAGGAGGTATCGGTCTTGGCCGATCCTGTCTCTGTTAAGGTAAACCTGGATCCGGCCTTTCCGGTCCTGAAGACTAAGGAAGGTGGCCTTGCCGAAATTTCTCACCGCCATGATCCGGCCGGCCAGGGAAAACTTGTCTTCCAGTCCGGCAAGTTTCCCGGCCTCCTGGCAGCCGAACCTTTCGATAAGGTCTGCGGAGGTGCTATCCGCCTCTGCCAGATCGTTATACAAGACTACCCCGGAGGCGGCCAGTTCTCGAACCTTCTCCCGGCGTTTCTTAAGCAGTTCGCTCTCTTCCATAACCTGAAACCCTTTTGATGAACAAAGCGTAGCTAAATAACTCTTTCTTCCCGGATAGTCAAGGCGGATTTAACCCTAAAGAGGCTGGCCGGGGAAAATAGGGGGGCCGGCGGCTATCTCCCGTGACCGCGCAGGATCGCGGGGATGGTCCTGACTATAATGGAAAGATCAAGGCCGAGGGAAAAGTGATCGATGTAGTACATATCCAGATCCATCCACCGGTCGAAGGGGACCTCGTTTCTTTTCCGCTGGATCTGCCAGAGGCAGGTCATCCCCGGCTTCATCGAGAGCCGCCGCCGCTGCCAGAGCTCGTATTTCTCCACCTCCTGAGGGGTCGGCGGGCGCGGTCCCACGATGCTCATCTCGCCCCGGAGCACATTGATCAGTTGAGGCAGTTCATCGAGGCCGAACTTCCTCAAGAATCTTCCCAGGTAAGGGATGATCCGGGGATCATCCTCGATCTTGAAGGCCGGCCCGGAGGCTTCGTTAAACGGGATGAGATCGTATTGAAGCTCCTCGGCACCGGCCACCATCGTCCGGAACTTATAGATTCTAAATCTCCGCCCGTCCAGCCCGGTTCTTATCTGGCTAAACAGGACCGGACCGGGGGAGACGGCCTTGATCACCGGGGGAAGAAGCAACAATAAGGGCAAGGTTATACAGAGCAGAAAGACGGACAGGACAAAATCCATCATTCCCTTAACCAGCAGGGCATCCTCATGCCTCGGAACCTTATTGATAACAAGGGCAGGCTCGGAGAGAAAAGAATCCAGGACAAACCCGTGCCGGGTGTGTTTAGACATGAATTTCCGCATATACCAGTCCGGGATGATCCGGACTGAAAGGCCGAAGTTGTTCATGTACGACAGATACCAGTCGGCGTTTTCGATCTCGTTTAAGGGCATGGTGATGATGATTTCATCCACCACCTGGTTTAGCAATATAGATTTAAGATCATCCAGGGTCCCGATCACCTTCACCCCGTCCGCTATGGTTTTCCCTACCTCCCCCGGGTCCTTCTCGAGGCAGCCTACAATACGGTATCTCCCAGACTCGCCGACGATCAGTTTGATCAATTCCTGGGCGGTGGCGCGACTGCCCAGGATGAGCAGGTGACGGCGGAAATATTCCTTCCTTCTCCCGGAGCAGACCGCAAGATACACAAGCAGCCGGGCCAGGACAATAATCTGGGCGATGATCAGGAAGGAAAAAACAACAAACAGGATATTATCATATCCCAGGAGATACAGGCCAAAAAGAAGGAGAACCACGATGATGGTCAGGCCCTTCAATAACTCAATGGCCAAAGGGGCGGTCGGTTTCTCTCCGTAGTGAAAAGACGGGCTCAGGATATTGAATACCACGTACGAGATCATGGATAAAAACAGGAGCGCAACGAGATTCTTCCCGGTGAAAAAATCCCCCTCCCCGAGGATCCCCAGATTTTGACCCAGGCTTACCGAAGCAAAGAAGGCGATCAGCAAAAGCAGGACATCCGCCGCCAGCCCCAGGTGGTCTCGAATTCCCCGCGGTTCCCCCATTATTCCCCTCCTTCCCTGGTCTTGCGGAAAAGTCGGTCATGCTCCCCGGCGATGGTATCCCAACTGAACCTAAGGGAAATAAAGGACACGGCCCTTTGGGCAAAACTTTCCCTTTGGTCTTCGGTAATATTTTCCGCCTGATCGAGACATTTAGCAAGGGCTGAAACATCCCCAACGGGAAAGGTCGGCCCGGAAAGGGGTTCCATAACCTCCCGGTGGGGATCGATGTCGCTGGTAATGCAACCGGTCCCGTAAGATAAGGCCTCCAGGAGGGTGATCGGCAGGCCTTCGAGTTCCGAGGCCGTCACAAAGGCAGAGGCGTTGGAGTAAAGCTCCTGAAGCACGGCGCCGAACTGATAACCCGTAAAGATGACCGCCTGGTTCCCCCGGGCCAGGCCCTTCAAAAAGTCGTGATAGTTACCAGCGGCAGCGTAGTCTCCCACAATGACGAGTTTTTTCCCCCTCGGTTTAAGAAGATAGGCCTTAATAATATCCTCGACCCTTTTTTCCGGGACCATCCGCCCGACCCAGAGGAAATAATCCCGGGTTCCAAGGCCCCAGGCCCTGATCTCCTCCGCCTTCCTCCGGGGAAGAGGGGTGACCCCGTTGGGGATATACCAGGTCTTGAGGCGGTGCCTCCGGGCAAAGTACTCTTCCAGCTCCCGGGAGACAACGATGATCTCATGGGCGAAGTAAACCGCGGCCAGCTCCCCCAGATAGATGAGCCGGGAGGCCCACCAGGGCCATTTCTTCCTCTGCCAGTCGAGGCCGTTGCAGGTGAAGAAAACCTTCATCCGCCTCCGGAAGAGGCGGGGAAGAAAACTGAAAAAACTGGGCCCGATCCCGTGGAAATGGATGATGTCCGGATTCTTGATCAAAATATGGACAACCGCCAGGAAGGTATGGAAGAGGGCATCGGTATACTTGAGATTAAGGGTCGGCAGCCGTTTCACCTTAATTCCCTTATAGGCGCTGACCCCTTTAGGGGTGTAGTAATGGCGGGCGTAAACGGTTATATCGTAGCCCTTTTCCGCCAGCCGGGAATAGATGTTTTCACAGTGATGTTCGATCCCCCCCCAGGTGGCCGGCACCCCCCGGCAGCCGGTGGCGGAGATCCTTATCCCGGCCTTTTCTTCAGACGGTTTCATGGCTGACCCCAAAGGGCAAGATGTTTCTCCACGGTCTTGTCGATATGATACAGCCCGGCCACGTCTTTACGGGCATTTTGCCCGTATCCTCCGGCCCGGGGGGGATCGGCCAGGAGGGCGGCGATAGCCAGGTAAAGCCTTTCCGGATCCCCGGGCGGCACGAGTAACGAATTATGTTCATGTCTCAAGAGCCCTCTGTTGCCGGGGATGTCCGTTGCGACAATGGGTTTGGCCGCGGCCATGGCCTCAAGTAAGGCCAGGGAGGTCCCTTCGGAAACCGAGGGGAGGACGAAGACCTCCGCTGCGGCAAGCAGCCCGGGGATGTCGTCCCGGCTTCCAAGAAACGAAATGGACTCCCCGACCCCGAGGCTGCGGCCTTCTTCGACCAGAGATTCCCGAAGATCGCCGTCCCCCGTCAGGAGCAAGCGGACCTTGAATCTCTCGGCCAGGGCGGGCATCGCCTCTATCAGATAGCGATGACCCTTGGGGGGCATGAGGCGCCCTACCGCGAGAACCAGGCGCTCGCCGGGCCTGCCCCCGATTGAGGAGAGGATTTCCGGATCAGGGGAAACCCGGCCGATCTCCTCCACATCAATACCATTTACGATGATCTCGATCTTTTCGGGATCAAGATGAAAAATCCTCTCCAGTTGAGCGGCCACGTCGAAAGATACCGCCACCACCCGATCGGCAAGAAGATAAAGGAGCCTGGTGGCAATACGGCGCAGAAGGTTCCGCCCCGAACCTTTGGCCCTCTCGGGAAGGAGCGCGGGATAGTGGACGGTAGAGACTACCCGTTTTACCCCTGCGAGCCGGCCGGCTGGAATCCCGATAAATTCCGCGTCCGACAGGTGGCAATGAACCACATCGACCTTGTAACGGCGGCAGATGGTTATTATATCCTTGAGACCTCCCGAGACGTACTTAAGAAAGCGAAGGGGAGAGAAGATGCTGGCCCGGGGTCTCATCAGGCAAAAGACCTCCGCCCCTTTATCCGTAAGGCGACCTTTTATCGTGAGATCCGGCTGAAGGACGCAAACAAGGGTCCGGCAGGCATCGGGCGGGGTCTTCTTTGCCAGGAGGACCAAAAGCTCCTGGGCCCCGCCTATGTTCAACGCATCGATAACATGAAGGATAACCTTCTTTCCCTCAACCATCTGACCTTTATCCCAGGACCCGGTAAACCGCCGGCGGGACCGGAAAGCGGCGATCGTTCAAGATGATTCCGACGGCTTTTATCTCGTATTTCTCGAGCTTCTCCACCGCCATCCGGCTTACCTCCCTCCGGGAGTAGCCGTAGCGGCAGACAAGCAGGGTCATATCGGCCGCCCTGGCAAACTCTATCATGACCGGGCTTGCCGCCAGCGGCTGGCCGTCGATGATGGTGATGTCGAAATTGTCCCGGCAGAATCCAAGAATCTGTTCGGCAGGCTCCCGGGAGAGGATATTGCTCGTGATGTGTGGGGGCACCTTCCCCGCCCCCGAAGGCAGGAGATAGAAGCCCGGAAACTCGGTTTTTACGACCAGCGAGGCAAGATCCTTATTCTCCAGCACATATGAATAGAGCCCGGGGAGATGCTGGACCCTGGGAATCACCTGGTGGCGAAGATTGGTGTCTAAATAAAGGACCTTCATGCTGTATTCTTTCGACAGATAAAGGGCCAGATGATAGGAGATAAACGTAGTCCCCTCCTTGCCTCCCGCACTGCAGACTAAAACCGTCTCGACGTTCTTTTTCGATTCGATAAGGACATTGGCCCAGGCGGCCGAGAGGTGCGGGCCCATTTTGGAAAGGATGCCCGGATAGGGAGCCAGGGCCTTGCTCGAGGGGGAGCGGGGGGTAAACTTGCGCCTCGGCCCTTTGGCCGGGATCGCCTCTTTTTCCGGGGGAGCCGGGGCCTCCCGGGTCTTGGCCTCCGGCCTTATCCTGGGGGCCAGGTTTTCTTCAACGATAGCCGTACCGGCCTTGCCACCCGGATAGGTGGCATTATCCCGCCGGGAGCCGCCGTTTTCGTAATAGATCTCCTCGAAGGAGCCGGTCCCCTCGGGACGGGACTTTCCCTCGAGATCATCGGAGAGGGTCTCCTCCCCCGGCCTTCGTTCCCGGGGTTTCCCTTCCCTTTTATGTCTCGAGTATACATCCTCCCAGATGTTCATAACCTGCCCCCTTCACGCCAGTTTCTTGCCCAAGGCTACCTTCTTACCACCTGACAGCTTACACCGCTTTTTTGAAGCTCGAGCCGATGGGCCTCGGCCTCGGCCTTTTTTTCATAACCACCGGAAAACAATCGGAAACGGTTCCGGTCTTTTTGAATTACGTAGGGCATATATCCCGTCTGCCTCAAGCCTTCGAAGGCCTTTATCATCTCCCCTTCACTTTCGTAATCCCCCAGGAAACAGGCGTATTCCGTCTTCAGGACCGTGGCCTGGGAAAGTTTGTAAGAAGACTTGACCCGGGCGGCCTCCTCTTCGGTGCGATAAAATCCGACCAGGATGCGCCACATGACCCCGAGATCCCCCAGATCCGCCTTTACGAGATAGGGGATGAGCCCCCGCTGCCTGAGCTCGGCCATTTCCTTAAGCGCGAGCTCCCGCTGCTGATAGTTTGCCACCCTCAGGGAGAAGGGATGAAATGCCTTCTCTTCACCGCCTGGCAAAGGGACCGGTTCGCCCTTGGGAGCCTGCTGCGGCAGCGGCTCCGGCGGCCTCTGGGGATGAGCCGCCGGAGGTGGCGTCTCCGGTTGAGCCATCTGGGCCGGCGGTTTCTGTCCCGGCCTTTCCCTTTCCTCCTCCCTCAGGACGGGAACCTCCACCGACGAGCGGTCTTTTAAGGGCAAAGGCCCAGGTTCGAGATTGATCTCTTCCTTATTTTCTTTTACCTGCGGGGCAAAAAGGCCGGAGAACCATCCCTGTTCCCGCAACTGTCTAAACAGTAAGGCCCCGATTAATAAGACGACAATCAGGGTCACCGCCCACCTCGCCGTTCTTCCGAAGCCCGTGCGGGAGACGGCGGCGGGGGATCGGGACAAATCGGCCTCGGCCTTATCTGCCGGCGACACGTAAACCAGGCCCTCATCCTTCTCTCCCGCCGGGAGCTCCTCCGAAAAGGTTATCGCCTCCTGTCCGGTCTCGATTGCCTTTGCCTTTCCCTGGTCTTCCCCATTGCCTCTGGAGAGAGTCCCTTCGACTATCTTCTGGGCCTCATCCACCACGTAGGGAGCGATAGAGATCATCTTCTTCGAGGCCCCGATAAGCATGCAGGTATCGCAGATATTGTTGATGAGACGGGGGACCCCTCCGCTGTACTCATAGATCTTTCTGATCGTGTCGTCGGCAAAGATGGGGACCCCGGTCGCCCCGGAATTGAGGAGGCGGTAGTAGATATAGTTCTTGGTATCATCCAGGTTGAAACGGGCCAGATGGTAGCGCCTCTTGATCCGCTGGTTGAGCGAGCTTAGCGCCGGGGTTCTAAGATCCTGCAGGAACGACGGATGACCGACGAAGATCATGATTATCGGGAAGAACTCGTTGTGGTTGAAGGTGGACAGATGCTTAAGCTTGGTCAAAGTCAGGGTGTCGAGTTCATGGGCATCGTCTAAGATCAGGTAAAACCGGGAGTTTTCCACATCCGCCCGAAACCGGTTGTAGATCATATCCTGCAGGACATTCTCCTCCTCCGGAATCAGGGTTATCCCCAGACTTGAGGCCATGCGCCGGAGGATTCCCCCGTAGCCTTCGTTGGGGGTGGAGATATATTCGACCCGCGGGACCCCCTTGTCCTTCAGCAGCTTCATCAGCCGGAGACAAAGGAGGGTCTTGCCCATGCCGTATTCGCCGGTCAAGACCATGAAGGGCTCCTTCGTCTCGATCCCGAAGAGGAGGTAATACCAGGCCTCCTTATGGGTGTGGGAGATAAAGAATACCCCGGTGCTGGGATGAGAACTAAAAGGCTCCGAATGAAGATGATAGTACTCTCTATACATGGTTTCCCGCCATCCTTGCAGCCCTTCTTCCGCTGCCTTCTCTTTGCCTCTCGCCCAGGGCGAAGTCGGCATAAGCCGCCCTAGTATACATGCCGTCGGCCAGCCCCGCAAACAGAAATGCGGCGGCGTTGCAAAAGAGATTGACCGAAGGCTCCAGAAAGAAGTTATTGATAAGATACACGACCCAGACGGCCAGGATAATAATCCGGAGATTATCGCCCACAATCCCCTTATCAGGCAATTTTCCCCGGAGTTGTCTGATCCGGGAAAGGATCAGGATGATCAGGGCAAGATAGAGGAGAAATCCCGGGAGCCCGGTCTCGGCGGCCAGGCCCAGGAGATGGTTATGCTGAAACTGGGGGGTCACCTCTTCCAGGACCACGGGAATCCGGCCCCGGTAGGTCATCACCGAAACCGGGATAAACTGGGCAAGCCCGATTCCGGTTAAGGGGTTTTCCTTCAGAAAATCGAAGGATCGCTCAAGCAGGGCCATCCTGATTGAGACCTCATGTACCTGATAAACCCCGCCCGCCCTCCTGTCGGGGGATATAAGCCGGGGGGAGACGGCGATAAAGAAGATAAGCGCCAGGGCCACCGGCAGAGACATGAGCTTCCATTTGGAGATTTCCGTCTTGTACCACTTAAGAAGGATCACGATGGCGACGATGAGGGCCAGGTAGATGGCCCGGGTCTGAGTGAAAAACACCGCGGGCAGGAAAAGCGTGAGCGCCGCGAGATAAAATCCGCGCCCGATCCCCTCCTTTTTCTGCAGGAGATGGACTCCACAGAGGAAACCGATGAGGATTCCGACCCCGTTGAAGGCGGAATTGAGAAAAGGACCACGGGCCCTCTCCAGATGCAGGGGGGAAACCAGAGGATCGACTATGTAGCGGGGAAACACAAATTGCCTAAGCCCCGTGAACTCAAAAAAGCTCGTCAGGGCAAGATAGATCCCGAAGAAAAACAGGACATGGAAGATCACCGATACTTCTTTTTCGCCGGACAGGTAATTTTTCGCATAAACGAAAACGGCAAACGGAAAGAGGTAACCCGAGATGAAGGCAAACCAGGGGGAGGGGAATTCGGGACCCAGGGGAAGGAATCCCGTCCGGAGCATCGAAAAAAGGCAGACCAGGATAAAGAGCCCCATGACTATCTCGATGGACACGTTCTTTTGCAGCTCGATCCTTCCCAGAAACAGGCCGGCCAGAAGCACAAGGATGACCAGAGCAAAGATGGCCCTCTCGATGGTAATGTCAAAGAATCCCGCAATCCTTAAGGTATAGAAAAAACCGCCGAAGACCGCGCTGGAAACGAGCCATACCGCAAGGAGAAGGGCGGGCAGATTAGATCGCCCCTGTCTATCTTTATCCGGCCCCTGCCCCTTCAAAAACCAGAAGGCAATGAGGAGGAGGGCAACGACCAGAATAATTATCTGCGGCGCTAGCATAAGCCTCGTTCCTTGCCCCGGCCGCTAGATACTCGGCATGGACCCGAGCACCGGGAGATTCAGATGCCTCTCGATCTCATAAATCGATTTCATCCGATGATCGAAATGATCCACCGTCAGGGCGGCGGCGATGCCCAGGAAAATGCCCGCCAGAAGTCCGCCAGCAATGATGAGAAGCCGGTTTGGTTTATGAGGTGCGACGGGAATCCGGGGTTGATCGATCAAGGTTAGAAACTGCTTGTCCTGATTCAACGACTGGGCCATCCTCGCCTGCTCCATCTGGGCCTGGGCCCGGGTGTAATTCTCCTTGGCGATGTTAAACTCCTGTTTTAAGCTTTCATAGGTGGCCTTCTCCCGGGCGATGTACTGTACCTTTTCCCGAAGTTCACCGATGACGTTTTCCAGCTGGGAGATTTTCGCCTTGATGTTTTCCGCGGTTATCTTCTGGGCCGTCAAGGTCCTTCGCATCTCCTTTTTCAGTGAATCCACGCTGAGTCTGAGCTCCTGCTCCACCTGTTTGATCGGTTCGAAATTTTCGTGGAACTGCGGCTTCATTTCATTGAGCTGAAGCTGCAATTGAGCCACCTTGTTTTTAAATACCGTAATCGCCCGTCCCGTCACCTCCATTTCCGGGAGCACCGCCGGGATACCCGCCTGATTGACCTCCCTCTCCAGGGCGTTGATCGAGACCTGGAGACCGGCCAATTCGGTCTGCAAATCGTGATAGGAGCGCTGAAACTGGGTGAGCAGGGTATTTGGCCCCACCTCGATGTTGGCCTGGCCTTCCCTGAGATTCATGATCTCAAGGAGGGCAAGGGCGTGTTTGGTCTCAAATTCCCGCAGGAACTTATCCTTGGCCATAAGCTCCCCGTAGAGTTTCTCCGTCTGCTCCACGAAAAAGGAATGGGAAAAACCGGTCTTGGCCTGGCCCATCTCCCGGTAGACGAGAATATAGTTCTCCGCTATCGCCTTGGCTGTCTTGG
>JBBIJM010000019.1:0-32307 GCA_037445955.1 Syntrophobacterales bacterium | reverse complement strand
CTTCCGGCAATCAAGATCAGGGACGTGATCCTTGACCCCGCTTATAACGGCAAAACCGTCACGATTGAGGGAAAGATTTCCGCCCAATGCAGATCGAGCGGCTGCTGGTTCTTTCTCAACGACGGCTCCGGCCAGATCCTCGTCGACCTCTCCCCCAAGGGGTTTACCCTGCCCCCCCGGATGGGGAAAACGGCCAGGGTTACCGGCACGGCAATTCACGAACAGGGACATTTCCGGATCGTCGCCCTGGGGGTGAACGTGAACTGATGGCTTTTTTTAAACTTGCCTCTAAAAACATCCTGAGACATAAAATAAGGAGTTTTCTGACGGTAATCGGGATCGCCACCTCCGTTGCCGTATTGTTTTCGATCATCTCGTTTAACCGGGGTTTTGAAAAGGGGCTGTCTTTAGAGCTTGAAAGGACCGGCATCCATTTCCTGGTGGTGCCCTCGGGCTGTCCCCACGAGGTTGCCTCTCTGGTTCTCCACGGCTCGGTGATCCCGAAATATCTGGATATCTCCATCAGGGACCGGCTGGCGGAATTCCCCTCGGTGGCGCTGGTCTCACCGTTTCTAGTCTTTCAGCTCCCCAATCCGGAGAAAAAGAGGATCGATCTCGTCTCGGGCATGGAGATGGCCCATATCAAGAAGCTGAAACCCGGCTGGGCTATCGAAGGCGCCGTTCCCGCGGCGGAAGACGAAGTGCTCGTAGGATCGGAGATCGCCGGCCATGACCGGCTTAAAATCGGGGATCAGCTCACCTACCAGGGAAACAGAACCTTTAGAGTTTCCGGGATCCTCGAAAAAACAGGTTCCCAGGACGACGCCTTTATCTATCTGCCCATCGCGACTGCGCAGGCGGTTTTAGGCAAGGAAAAGGGGGTGACCGCCCTCGGGGTCAGGGTGGCCAACCCCGAGACCATAAACGCCGCGGTGGAAGAGATCTCCGCCAAAATCCCCGGCATTCAGATAATCACCATGAGCCAGGTGCTAAACAGCCTCTCGAGCCTGGCCGGTTCTGCCAAGGTGCTCAGCCTCTCCATCGCCGCGGTGGCGATTTTAATCAGCGCCGTGGGGATTATGAACGCGATCCTGATGGCGGTCTTTGAGCGGACCGGGGAAATCGGCATGATGAGGGCCATCGGGGCATCGAGATCCGATGTCTTCCGGATAATCCTGGTGGAAACAACCCTCATAACTGCCGTGGGAGGATTGACGGGGATCGTTTCCGCGGCCGCGGGCTCGGGGATCATTGAGGCGCTGGTGAGGAAATTCATGCCTTACGTCCCCTCGGGAAAGATGATCGGCTTCGATCCTGGACTTGCAGGTCTTTGTCTTCTCTTTTCCCTGGCCCTGGGGGTTGCATCGGGTCTGTATCCCGCCTGGAAGGCTCTCTTTTCCCTGGCCCTGGGGGTTGCATCGGGTCTATATCCCGCCTGGAAGGCGGCAAGAATCCATCCCATCGAGGCTATTAAGGCATGATCGAGCTTGGCGGTGTAGAGAAGGTTTATCCTCGGGGTTCAGAGTTAGTCCACGCGTTAAGGGGGATAGATCTTGTTTTATCGAAGGGAGAATTCGTCTCGATTATCGGACATTCCGGATCCGGCAAGACCACCCTTCTCCAGATCATCGGCTGCCTGGACAAACCCACCAGGGGAAGCCTCAAGATAGACGGAAGGGAGAATTCGTCTCGATTATCGGACATTCCGGATCCGGTAAGACCACCCTTCTCCAGATCATCGGCTGCCTGGACAAACCCACCAGGGGAAGCCTCAAGATAGACGGGATCGAGGCCAGGACGATGAGGGAAGCCCGGCTCGTAGAATTAAGAAGAGAGAAGATCGGTTTTGTTTTTCAACAGTTCCATCTCCTGCCCGGGCTTAGTGTTTATGAAAATGTGACCCTACCCCTCCTTTTCAGCAGGAAGAAAAAGACGGAAAAAGAGATAATGACCATCCTGGAATCCGTCGGCTTGAGGGAGCGGGTCCGGCACAACCCCAATCAACTGAGCGGGGGGGAAATGCAGCGGGTGGCAATCGCCAGGGCCCTGGTCGGTGATCCCGAAATAATCCTGGCCGATGAGCCCACGGGGAATCTGGACTCGGAAAACAGCAATACCATCATGGCTCTCCTTGAATCGCTGCATGCCCGGGGCCTCTCGATCGTGATGGTTACCCACAACCGCGACCTGGCCGGCAAGGCGCAGAGGACCATCGAGCTTAAGGACGGCCGGATTCAATAGCCCTTAGTGCCTTCCCATTCCCGGGGTGCCCGGGGTGCCCGATGCCTCTCCCTGATCATCCGGAGGCCCTTTAACAAACCTCCCACCCATCCTTAAGCCCGGGCCGAATAAATCCCTTGACAAGGCAAGAGGGTTCTTTCTATAGTTGACCCGCAACTGACAGGCCTCTCCAATGAAGCAAACTGACAGGCCTCTCCAATGAAGCAGCAACTTCAAGAGGCCCTCCGGACTAAAACATCCGAAAGCTTTTAATGATGTAATGTCGAGGACAGCAAGCGACCACCCGGTCATTTCGAGGAGCATAAGGGACGAGAAATCTTTTTTGTGCGGTTTAAGATTTCTCGCTTCCTTCGAAACGACCTGGATGCCGTCGAAATGACAAGATCAAAAATACGTAAAAGCTCATCCATCCATAGGCGCTGAAATGGGGAACATCAATCTGGCCGATGTCAAGCTCGACTACGAGGGGCAAACCCTCCCGGCGATCAATCTCCTCAATAGACTCCAGATCCAGATCAAGGAAACCGCCTACCTCCTGGCGGCCATCGCCGACACCCTCGGGGAGTTGCAGGCGGCCCTGCTCAACCAGACGACAGTCGAGGTCAAGCTCACCCTGCCGAAAGAGGATTGGACCAGATTCAGGGCCTTAGACGGTGACGACGACAGCGAGCGGGTGCGCCGGGCCGTGACGACGACAGCGAGCGGGTGCGCCGGGCCGTGCTCTCCCTGATCGCCCGGGGCCCGGTGGCGGAGGCGGACCGTCTCCCTCCCGGCGAGCCGAAAGCCGCCCCAGGAGAGGCCCCGGAAGAACGGGACCGAGGCGCCTCAACCGAAAAACCTCTCGCACCCAGGCATCCGATCCAGAGCACCTCGGCCCTCTGCCCCACCTGCCACTCTATCATCGAGCTGCCGAAGATCCCCAAAGGACAGTGGTCTCTCGAGGTGAAATGCGAAAGCTGCGGGGCCAAGAGTATTTTGAACCCGTTTACAGGCTGAAGATTCTTCCTGAAAGCCATAAATGATGTCATTTCGAGCCGCCGACCCCGATGCGCTGCAAGGTGGGCGGTCGAAATGACTATATCAGCAATCCGTGAAAGCTCTCATCTAGTTAATTCCGCCAGTCTCTACTTTTTGGGCGGGATGGTCTTCGCCAGGGCATCCTCATCCCCGCCGCTCATCCCGGCGATATGACGAACCAGTCTCTTGCGCGCCTCGATATCGTACTGACTGGTAATGGCGATCTGTTCCATGATCGGCGAACCGCCGCCGTGATAGCTCCCGATATTGTGAATCCCTCCCGAGGCCGAGCAGAGAACGTCTCCCAAGTATCTCCAGAACTGGGCCTGGTCTTCCACGGGAACATCTTTGTTTCTTGCGGTGTACTTAAGGAGGAGATCTTTGGTCTCGGGATTCACGAAGTCCCGTTCATGGGGGAAGGTTGCCACCACCCCCCCTGAGATATCGCAAAGGATCTCCGCCTCCCGGAAGACCTCCTCGCCGGAGAGGCAACGGCCCACGTTGCAGTAGATCGAGTTGGGAATGTAGGAACCGGGGCCGTAAGGGACCGACCCGAATCCCGGGATGAATACCTCGGGTTTTCCCAGGTCCGAGGCGGTGTAGCCCGCGGCATAGCCCAGTTCGGTGGTCATGATTATCTCGGAGAGTTTCTCCCGCACATGGGCCTGTTTATGAATATTGTTCATCTCCGCCGCCAGAGCTGCCGCCCCCAGAACGATGTCCCCGATGGCCGGTTTACATCCCGAATAGGAATGGCGATGGAACAGGGCAAACAGGAGGGCCATTATCCCGCCGTGCTGGTACTCGCCGGCGAGAAACACCCGCTCCCAGGGAATAAAACAGTCGTCGAAGATTACGTAGGAATCGGTAGCCCCCGGGGTCACCCCCCGTTGGAAGTACTCCCGGCCCCTTAAATTGTGAATGGTGACCACCTGCTTCACCCCGTCCCAGTCCCCGGGAACGGCAAAGGCTACGGCATAATCCCTGTCTTCCGGTCTTAGCGCCCGGGTGGGGACGACCAGAATCTCGTCGGCCACCGAGGCCTCGGAGATGTGCACCTTGCAGCCGCTCACCACGATCCCGTCTTTTAGCCTCTCTTTTATCCTCACGTAGGCATCTTGGTTGGGCTGATCCGCCGGTCTTAAGAGCCTGTCGCCCTTCACATCGGTCTGGGCGCAGCAGCCGACGAGATCTTCCGTTTGAAAACGCTTAAGCCAGACCTTGAAGTTCTCGTGATAATTCGTAGCCCCGCTTCTCACCTTATCCGCCTCGTAGGAGACGTTATAGACGGCATTTGAGGCATCGATCCCCATGCAGCGCTGGATGCACCCGCCCGCCTTGTGACAGAGCATCCGGGTCATGTCCTGTTTTCTGTGCAGATCCTGGGTATTCTGATGGATATGGGTGAAACGGTTGATCCGCTCTCCGGTCAGATGGGATATGGCAGTACAAAGGGTCTCGTTCTCCGGCTTGGCCGCCTCGTCGTAGGTCTTGCCGATGGTATCCAAATTGACAGTTCCTCTGCAATTCATCGGTTCGATCTATAAGCCCGCCGCTGTAATAGACATTCCTCTTCATCTTTGCCAGACCACGGATATATTCGTCTTTTGTCCTCATCGGCCGCCTTGCTCCTTTCTCTTTAAGATTCTGTTATCCAAGCTGTGATCTCTTCTTCATCAGGAAGCCGGGGGAGTCGCCGCGGCCCACCCCCACCTTCCTCCCTATGGCCCGGATTGTCTCTTTGATTATTTTGTCATAGACCTCTCGGCACCGGCCTCCCGCCAGAGCTCTTCGAGGCGGCATTCATCGTTTTCCCGCAACCATCGGACAATTTCCTCATGATTCAGAGTCATTTCTTATTCCCGGTGCTTCAGAATCACGCTGAAGGCACTGCCCTTGCCCGGTGCGCTCTTCACCTCGATCTGGCCGTGATAGAGGGCAGCGAGCTTTTTCACCGTCGAAAGACCAAGTCCGCTGCCTATGATATGGATCGTCTTTTCGTTCTTGATCCTGACGAAGTCCTCAAAGATCTGGGTGCTTTCTTCTTCAGTCATCCCTATCCCGGTGTCCTCGACTGCTATTTTCACCCCGTCTCCCTCGGGGGAGATGAAAATATCCACCCTGCCCCCCTCGACATTATATTTTACCCCGTTGGAAATGAGATTGTTCAGGATAATCTCCATCTCTCCCCGGTCGGCCCGGAAGAAAACCGATCCGGACGAATGCAGATCAAGTTTGATTCTTCTCGCTTCCGCATCGGGCATGATTGTTTCCAGGGCCTCACGGGCTATCAAAACAAGATCGACCGTGGCAATTTCCCGCTGTTTGAGTCCGGATTCGATCCGGGTGAGATCAAGAAGATCAAGAATCAGCTTATACATCCCGCCGGTCCTGGCGAGACAGCGATCGATCATTTGATCATAGACCGCCTGATCGCCGCCGGCGGACCGGTTCTTGATAATGTGCAGGTAACCCTCTATGGCATTGAGCGGGGCCTTGAGCTCGTGGGCCAGGACCGAAATGAACTGGAATCTCACCTGCCTTCGCTCTTCGGCAAACTTCCTCGCCTGCCGCTTCAGGAGCACATGACGGGCGGCCTTGCGAACCACCGCCCGGATTTCCTCCGGGGTAAAGGGTTTGGCGAGAAAATCGTAAGCCCCCTGCTTCGTGGCTACAACCGCCGTCTCTAAAGAGGCATAAGCGGTGATCATGATCGTGAGGATCTCCAGCTTGTCCCCGTCGGGATTTCCTCCGGGGTAAAGGGTTTGGCGAGAAAATCGTAAGCCCCCTGCTTTGTGGCTACAACCGCCGTCTCTAAAGAGGCATAAGCGGTGATCATGATCGTGAGGATCTCCAGCTTGTCCCCGTCGATCCTCTCCAGGATGTCAAGCCCGGTCATATCGGGGAGCTTGTAGTCAAGGAGAAGGATATCCGGCGGCTGGGAGCCGATGATCCTCAGGGTATCCCCGCCATCGGCAGACTGGCTAATCTCAAACGAAACCTCACCATTGAGGTCGGGCATCGGGACCACCAGATTGACAAGGGCCCTCTCGACGCCTCTTCTCATTCCCGGCTCATCATCGGTTATCAATACCCGCAACTTTTCCATGACTAACCGCCGATCTTCATGCCATTCTTGGGTTCCTGCCTCATCCCCTCGCCTCCCCTGGGCAAGGTTACGGTAAAGACCGTGCCCGTAGGCCCGGCGGCTGGATCGGCATTGGAGGTCACCTTGATATCCCCGTTATGGATCTTGATGATCCCGTAGCTGATCGCAAGCCCAAGCCCCGTTCCCTTGCCGATCTGTTTGGTCGTAAAGAAAGGGGTAAAGAGTTTCGACATATGGGCGGGGGGAATGCCGATTCCGTTATCTTTTACGGTGAATTTCACCATCCGCTCATCCCCTTCGGTTATAACGGTAACTCGGCCGCTGCCTCTGACGGCACTGTAGGCATTCACCAATAGATTCGTCAAGACCTGGATGATCTGATCGGCGTCAAGATCTGCGACGGGGTCCTCCACCTGCTGGTGGATTTCAAGATCGACCTTCTCCGGGGGGGGCGCCACGAGAGTCGCCCTCTCCAAAATCCCGTTAATGTCGCAAGGAAGCAAGACGGCCTTGTTTTGTCTGGCGAAATGAAGGAGGCCGGCAACTATCTTCTTACACCGGTCCGCCTCGGCGGCGATCATGGAGACATCGGGGCGCAGTTTCGAATCCTCTTCCAGTTCGTCCAGAAGAAGATGGGCGTACATGAGAACCACCCCCAGAGGGTTATTCACCTCATGGGCTACGCCTGCTGCCAGTTGACCCATGCTGGCGAGTTTTTCCGAGTGCATGAGGGCCTCCTGGGCGTCGGCCAGACGGGTATGAGAGGCGGCCAGTTCTTTCACCGTAACCCGGAGCTTATCGATGGCATAGGGGAGGCACATCTCGGTTTCCGCAAGGCCCCGCAGCACCGCCACGGCGTGTTCCCTGCAGGTGTCGTAACCGCAGGCCCCGCAGTTGAGCTCATCGTCCGGCTTAATTTTGCCCATCCTCCGGAGCACCTCGATTAAATCCCCCTGCGGAGGTTCCCCGAACCGCACATCCTGTTCCAGATAGCGGCGGGACAGATCGAGATCGGAAAACCGTTCTAGATATTCCCGCCACTTTCCCTGGTCGAGCCGGGCCTTCCTCATCCGCACGTATTGGCTCACCCGGTGCCTTCGGCTGAAGAGAGACATATCGGTGGTCATCCCGGCCCCGCTTATGCAGCCGTGACAGCAGAGGACCTCCAGAAGACGGGCCTTCAAATTCCCCGCTTCGAATTCCTTTATCGATTCTACGAAGGCGGTACGGCCGTCCGCGGCTACCACCTCCCCGGTAATCAGATCTTCCTGGATTCCCGCGGACTGGAGAATACCTCTGCTTACGGAATAAAGGGCCCCGTAGCTGCCGTGGGGAAAATCAAACTCCCCCGGGGTGATCTCCTGGAGTCCCTCTGAAACTTTCCCGCTGTCTTCTCCCTTATCTCCGGCCTCCCGACCCCCCTTTTCCTTCCCCGGCTCTCGCCGGGAGTCTGTTTTCCAGGGCAACAACCCCCTTTCCTTCAAAAGGGATCGAAGTTCGGAGAAGGTGAGCACCACATCAACCTCGTTGGGCAGCGCCTCCAACCAGGCCTCGTTTTTCTTGGCGATACAGGGACCAAAAAAGGCGATCTTCACCTCCGGTCCGTAGAGCTGATGAATGACCCTTGCGGTTGCTATCATCGGAGATACAATGGGGGCCAAATTATCGATAATCTCCGGATGATACTTCTCGATGTAGGCTACAATGGCGGGGCAGGTGGTGGCTATATAGCTGCCGGAAGATCTTTCCAGAAGCCGACGATACTCCCGTGATACCAGATCGGCCCCGAAGGCCACCTCATGGACATAATCGAATCCCAGGGACTTGAGAATCCCCACCAGATATTTATAGTCCAAGTCTTCAAACTCGGCGGGAAAACTGGGGGCAAGACAGGCGGCAATCCTTGTTCCGCGAACCTCTTTTTCCCGGAGAAGGTGCTCAAGCGCCCCTCTGGTTTCAAAGACCTCCTTGGCCTTCTGGGAACAGATACGGACACAGTTTCCGCACCCCAGACATCGCTCGGCTATAACCTCGGCCTGGCCGTCAGCGATGCGGATCGCCTTGGCCGGACATTCCCGGATACAGTGATAACAGACCCGACATCTCTCTTTAATAGTTGTTATTAGAGGGATCTTTAAGTGCTCGTTCAATTAGGGGCTCGCCTTTTATGTTGAAGAGCCTAATATCTTTCTGAGCCGACTCACGGTTAAGGGGAAAACCTTCCCCTTCCTAAAGGTAGAGGGGACTATAAGACAACTGACTGACCGTGTCAAATGGAATAACGGCTATCTTCTTCGCTTACGGCTGGATGTTCACCGGACCTGCGGCAAAAAAAAAGCGTCGCTTCCGCGGGGGATAAACCCCGCGGAAGCGCCCCCGCCCCGGCTCACCGGTTTTCTTTAGAGAAGCTTTACATTCTCCGCCGAGGGGCCTTTCTTGCCCTGAACCACATCAAAACTGACCCGCTGGCCTTCGTTTAACGTTTTGAATCCCGTGGACTGGATGGCGCTGTAATGGACGAACACGTCCCCACCGCTATCCTTCTCGATAAATCCGAAGCCCTTCTGCTCGTTAAACCACTTAACCTTACCTTCTGGCATCGCTTAATCCTCCTTTCTTTAAAATTATCTCTCAGTCGGATTAAAACGATGACAAAATAACCAGCCAAGAGATGCTTCCCTGGAAGGCTCAAATTTGCACTTCAAGATATTTTACTCTCTACTTCCTGTTTTGGCCCGACTGCAAAGCCACCACGGAACTAACCGCAGTGGCCCCTTCTAGCGGTTCTTTTCCTGTTAGTCAAGTTATATTTTTTTCATGTTATATTTTTTTTTGAAAAACATCATG
This sequence comes from Syntrophobacterales bacterium, assembly GCA_037445955.1. Classification (GTDB taxonomy): domain Bacteria; phylum Desulfobacterota; class Syntrophia; order Syntrophales; family CAMTWB01; genus JBBIJM01. Next base: position 23,093 of record JBBIJM010000019.1, on the reverse strand, counting down.
AAAAACTTTCTTGACAGGAATCTCTCTTTATACTAGGGAAGCATCGGTATATCAGGTTATCCATTCCCCAAGGAATGACAGATGGAAACAACTCAAACTAAAAAGGTCTCTCTCGCACTTCTTCTGGTGGCGCCGAAGCCACCGTCCAGCGTTTTTAGGAGGAGTTGACCTACATATCCGCATAATCCTAAAGGCCATGGACGATTTCCTGGCCTTTTTTTTTAAGCAAAGGGGGAACCGCACGATGTATGAAATAATCTGGCACGGAAGGGGAGGACAAGGGGTGGTGGTCGTCGCCCACATCCTGGCCGAGGCTGCCTACCTGCAGGGTTACAAGGGGGTCACCTCAGCGCCGACCTTCGGACCGGAACGAAGGGGGGCGCCGGTAACCGCCTCGACCCGGATCGACCACGAGCCGATCAGGACATTCGCTCAGATCGATCGAAAGGCCGACATAGCGGTGGTTCTTGATCCCTCACTCTTGAAGACCGTCAATATCTTAGGATCCCTCAAGGAAGGCGGCCTCATCATCATCAACACCACCCAAACCCCCGAGGCCCTCGGCTTCAACGGCTCATTTGACCTGGCAATAGTGGATGCCGTCTCCATCGCCCTGAAGCACGAGCTGATCCGGGAGGGAGCGCCTATCGTCAATACCCCTCTGCTGGGTTCCTTTGCCAGGGCCTCCCAGATCATCTCCCTGGAATGTCTTGAGAAGGGCCTCGGCTGGAAGCTCTCAGGCGACGCCCTTGAGGCCAACCTGTTGGCTCTGAAGGCGGCCTTCGCTGCAACGTCTTTGAAAAAACAGACCGGCAAGGCAATCCTGAACTGATTTGATCCGGAGGACAAATCCTGCCGATCCCGGGGGAATCTTTACGAGGTGAAGAAGTGAACAAAATAGATGAAAACATTTCAGCCATGTGCGGGCCGGCGGTCGGAGAAGCAGGGCGGACGGGTGACTGGCGAAGCCTGCGACCGGTGATCGATCAAGCCAGGTGCATCCCCTCCGTAAAGAACAAGCCCGCCTGTTTTCTCTGTTGGCTGTACTGTCCGGAAGGGGTGGTGGAAACCTCCATCCCGGTGGAAATCGATCTGGAATACTGTAAAGGGTGCGGAATCTGCGCGGAAGAGTGTCCGGCCAAGGCGATAGACATGGTGCTTGAGGAATGAAGATGGAAGAAGTCCAGATCATGACGGGAAACCAGGCCGCCGCCACCGCGGCGAAACTTTGCCGGGTGCAGGTGGTGGCGGCCTACCCCATTACCCCCCAGACCCCGATCATGGAAACGGTCTCCCAGTGGATCGAATCCGGTCAGCTCCCGGCGGAGTATGTCCGGGTAGAGAGCGAATACTCGGCCATGACCGTTTGCGTCTCCGCCTCGTCGGTGGGGGCCCGGGCCTTTACCGCCACCAGTTCCCACGGCCTTCTCTACATGAACGAACAGCTCCACTGGGCCGCCGGTTCCCGGCTGCCGGTGGTGATGTGCTGCGTCAACCGGGCGGTCGGGGCCCCCTGGTCCATCTTCAACGACCAGCAGGATTCGGTCGCCCAGAGGGATACGGGCTGGCTCCAGATTTACTGCCGGAACAACCAGGAGATCATGGATTCGGTCATCCAGGCCTTCAAGATCGCCGAGGAGGTGTATGTCCCGGTTATGGTCTGCTACGACGGGTTCATCCTTTCCCACACCACCATGCCGGTTACGGTGCCTTCCCAGGAGGCGGTGGACGGGTTTTTGCCACCCTATCGGCCCCACACCATCCTCGATCCGGCAAATCCGAAGAACATCAACCCGGTCATCTTCCCCGCCCGAAAATTAAACAAGGACGGGGTGCTCTGCAACGCTTACATGGAGTTTCGTCACCTGCTCTACAAGGCGACAATAGAAGCGAAAAAGACAATCACCCGGGCGAACGAGGAATTCGCGGCGAAATTCGGCCGCGATCACGGCGGGCTCCTCTGGTCCTACAAAACCGAAAGGGCCGATTATCTTCTTGTTTCCATGGGGTCCTTGACCAGCGAGCTTTCCGCCGCCGTGGATACCCTGAGAGACCAGGGGATCGCCGCGGGACTGGTCGGTGTCCGGGCCTTTCGCCCCTTCCCCGACGCCGAACTGAGGGAGGCCCTGCGGGAGGCAAAAGGGATCATCGTCTTTGAGAAGGACGTGAGCTACGGCTATGAAGGGGCCCTCTGCTCCGACCTGAAGGCGGCCCTTTATGGAACTGGCAAGGAGGCGCCGGTGATCAATTTCGTCGTCGGACTGGGCGGCCGGGACGTGAAGGCCAGAGAGCTCGTAGAGGCCGTCTCCGAGAGCATTCCCCTCTTTGAAAGCAAGACCTCCTTCCCGGCAACCAGATGGCTCAACTGCTACACAGGGTGAATTATGGCTGAAAACATCTTCAAGGTAAATGAAACGGAATACCTGCTCAAGGGGAACCGCTCCTGCATCGGCTGCGGCCTGGCGCTCGCCTACCGCTATATCCTCAAGGCCCTCCGGGAAAACACCATCGTCACCTTGCCCGCCTGCTGTCTTACGGTGGTTCACGGACTATACCCGAACACGGCGGTAAACCTCCCCTGCCTGAACTGCACCTTCCCTACCACCGCCGCCTCGGCCTCGGGGATCGCCGCGGGACTGGCCGCCTTAAACCGCACCGATATTACGGTACTGGCCATGGCCGGCGACGGCGGGACCTTCGACATCGGCATCCAGGCCTTGACCGGCGCGGCGGAGAGAGGCACCGATTTCATTTACGTCTGTTACGACAACGAGGCCTACATGAACACCGGCACACAGCGTTCGAGCGCCACCCCGCTCGGGGCGCTGACCACGACCACGCCGGTTATCGCCAAGACCCAGGGCAAGAAGGACATGCTCAAAATCATGGAGGCCCACGACATCCCGTATCTGGCCACCGCCTCGCCCAGCTACCCCCTTGACCTCTATGACAAGTTCGTCAAGGCGAAGAGGATCAAGGGGACAAGGTACCTCCAGCTCAATATCCCCTGTCCCCCGGGCTGGTTTTTCCCGCCCAAGGACATGGTCAAGGTGGGGAGACTCGCCGTGGAAACGGGGATGTTCGTCCTTTACGAAATCGAAGACGGCAAGTTCCGCTTGACCGGCCGCAGCAAAACCATAGCGGAAAAAGGCAGGCGGCTGCCGGTTATCCATTATATCGAGCAGCAGGGGCGCTTCAAAAAGATGTCCGTCGATCAACTGGCCTTGATTCAGAGCGCCGTCGACGACAACTGGAACGGGTATGTGAAACGCTCTCAAGGCTGATACCTGCGCTCCCCGGGAGAGGCAATCGCCTGTTCGATAAGTTCGACATATTTAGCGGCAACCCCCATATTGGCCCTCACCATCTCCTGAGCCCGCCTGCCCCGCTTCCGGAAGAATTCCCGGCGGGAGAGGACCTCCTTGATCCCCTCAAAGAGTTCCTCTTCATTCCGCACCTCAAGGCCGCCTCCGGACTCTTTCAGGGCGGCGGCCTCATCGAGAAAATCGTCCATGTGGGGGCCGAAAAAGACCATCTTGCCCCAGGCGGCAGCCTCGAGGATATTCTGTCCCCCCTTGGGCACCAGGCTCCCCCCCAAGAAAACCACCTCAGCCACACTGTAGAGTTTGAAAAGCGCTCCGATGCTGTCCACCACTACCACCTCCCCCTTTGATCCCCCCCCCTTCAGGGAAAGATCGGAAAGCCGGTGGGCGTGGGAAAAACCCTCCGCCCTGGCCAGGGCCAGGACCTTTTCCACTCTCTCGATATGCCGGGGGGCGATGATGAGCTTGAGCCCCCGATGGAATTCCCGGAGTCTCCCTGTCACCCTCAGGATTATCTCTTCCTCCCCCTCGTGGGTGCTTCCGGCAACCAATACCGGCTCGTCCGGAGAAAAGCCCAGCATCCCCTGCGTTTCCTGCCTAAGTTCCGGAGAAGTCCGGGCGGCCAGACCGTCATATTTGGCGTTACCTAAGACAAATATCTTCTGGCCGGGCAGGCCCAGGGCGGCAAAACGCCGCCCATGTTCCTCCGAAATCACCCCGACGGCGGCAAAACTGTTGAGGATCCTCCGCCAGAAAAACCCCGTTGCCTTATAGAGACGAAACGACCTGGGCGAAAGCCGGCCGTTGATCATAACGGTGGTAATGTTCCTTCGGGCGCAGATCTTGAGAAAATTCGGCCAGAGCTCGGTTTCGGTAGCGACAAAGACCTCCGGCCTCAGCCGGTCCAGGAATCTCCTGATCACCCAGGGTGACCTCCGGCCTCAGCCGGTCCAGGAATCTCCTGATCACCCAGGGAATGTCCAGGGGATAGTAGATCAGGGTCACGTCGTGAGGCAGAAGGCGCCGGGCCATCTCCTGGCCGGTCTCGGTGCCGGTGGAAAAAAAGAGGGCCGCCTCCTTAAACCTCGCCCTCAGAGCCTCGACGACCGGCAGGGCTGCGGTCACCTCACCTACGGACACCGCGTGAATCCAGATCCGGGGGGTGCCGGCGGTGCGGCTCCTATCCTCTGGGATAAAGCCCAGCTTATGCCCCAGACTCCTTCTATACTTGCCGGTAATGAGCATCTTGAGAAGATAGTAAGGGATAGCCAATAAGGCGGCCAGGGAAAGAGCCAGGTTGTAGAGAAAAAACATGGTACACCGGTCCTTAGTTTTTCAGACTATAACTTGAAGACCTCTTGGATAAAAGCAGAAAATTCGGCCTCTGAACCTGCGGGAGCGCCGGGAAGAACCGGGACAGGGGGCATCCCGTCCTGCCGGGAAGAACCGGGACAGGGGGCATCCCGTCCTGCCAGGCCGCCTCTGGCGCGCCTCGATTGGGGATTAGGCTTTTGTTTGACTTTTCGGGCGGTTTTTCTTATATTCCCCCGGTCAACAAAATGAATACCTGCTCAAGGAACCTACCCGGAGACCGGCCGTAGTCGGACCGCAGTCTGGCCTGCGGAATATTTAATGAACTAACAGAAAGGGATTTAACATGCCACCCCGCAAAGACATCAAAAAAATTCTCATCATCGGATCCGGACCCATCATTATCGGCCAGGCCTGCGAGTTTGACTATTCCGGCACCCAGGCCTGCAAGGCCTTAAAAAAGCTGGGCTATGAAACGGTGCTCGTCAATTCCAACCCGGCGACCATCATGACGGATCCGGAAATGGCCGACAGGACGTATATCGAACCGTTGAACGTCGATACGCTGCGCCGCATGACGGATCCGGAAATGGCCGACAGGACGTATATCGAACCGTTGAACGTCGATACGCTGCGCCGCATCATCGACCGGGAACGGCCCGATGCGCTTCTGCCCAACCTCGGCGGCCAGTCGGGTCTTAATCTGGCAAGCCAGCTCGCCCGGGCCGGGGTGCTAAACGAGTTTTCGGTCCAGGTCATCGGCGTCGACCTGGATGCGATCGAACGGGGCGAAGACCGCCGGGCCTTTAAGGAAACCATGGAGAGCCTGGGCATCGAGGTCCCCCGCAGCGAACTGGCCTACAGCGTGGAAGAGGCCGAGGCCATAGCAGTCCGGCTCGGCTACCCGGTGGTGATCCGGCCGGCCTACACCATGGGCGGCACCGGCGGCGGATTGGTTTATAACGTCGGGGAATTACAGGCCGTCGCCGCCCGCGGGATCGCGGCGAGTCTGGTAGGCCAGGTGCTGATCGAAGAATCGGTGCTGGGATGGGAGGAGTTGGAGCTGGAGGTCGTCCGCGATGCCAAGAACCAGATGGTCACCGTATGTTTCATAGAAAATGTCGATGCCATGGGGGTGCATACCGGCGATTCCTTTTGCACCGCCCCGATGCTGACCATTTCTCGCGAGGTTCAGGAGCGCCTGCAGCGCCATGCCTACGCCATCGTCGAAGCTATTCAAGTGATCGGCGGTACCAACATTCAATTCGCCCATGATCCGAAAACCGGCCGGATTGTGGTCATTGAAATAAATCCCCGGACCTCGCGTTCTTCCGCCCTGGCCTCCAAGGCAACGGGGTTTCCCATCGCCATGGTGTCCGCCCTGCTTGCCTGCGGCCTGACCCTGGACGAAATCCCCTACTGGCGGGAAGGCACCCTGGATAAGTACACCCCGTCGGGTGATTATGTCGTAGTCAAGTTTGTCCGCTGGGCTTTTGAAAAATTCCGCGGTATCGAAGACAAGCTGGGCACGCAAATGCGGGGGGTGGGCGAGGTGATGAGCCTGGGGAAAACCTACAAAGAGGCCTTTCAAAAGGCCATCCGCTCCCTGGAATCCGGCCGGTACGGTCTGGGATTCGTCAAAAACTTCAATCAGCTGCCCCTTGATGAATTATTGATCCTGCTCAACACCGCTTCAAGCGAACGGCATTTCCAGATGTACGAGGCGCTGCGGAAAGGGGCGGAGGTGGAAGACCTCCATCGGCGCACCCACATCAAGCAGTGGTTTATCGGGCAGATGAAAGAGCTGGTGGAGCTGGAGGAGGAGCTCTTGAAACATGCCGGGTCCTTGCCGCCGGATGAACTGCTCATCCGGGCGAAGAAGGACGGTTTTGCCGACAGATACCTGGCGCAGCGGCTCGGTATTGCCGAAGCCAGGATTCGCGACCGGCGGCAGGCTTTGGGACTCAATCAGGGATACGATTCGGTTCCGGTAAGCGGGGTTGAAAATGCCTGCTACTATTACTCCACTTATAACGCCCCGGACAGGGTGGACGTTACGCCGGGACGGAAGATCATGGTGCTGGGGGGAGGCCCCAACAGGATCGGACAAGGCATAGAATTCGACTATTGCTGCGTTCACGCGGCATTGGCCATGAGGGAAACAGGCCTGGAGGCCATCATGGTGAACTGCAATCCGGAAACCGTTTCCACCGATTACGACATCTCCAACCGCCTGTACTTTGAGCCGCTTACGGTGGAAGATGTGCTTTCCATCTATCACAAGGAAAAGCCCCTCGGGGCACTGGTGCAATTCGGCGGCCAGACCCCCCTCAACATCGCCTCTGAACTGGCCGCGGCAGGCGTTCCTATTCTTGGCACCTCGTTTGAAACCATCGATCTGGCGGAAGACCGGGATCGGTTCCGGCAGGTCATCCGAAGGCTGGGGATTCCGCAGCCCGAATCCGGAATGGCCAGCACCCTGGAGGAGGCTCTGGGCATAGCGGAAACCATCGGCTACCCCCTCATGGTTCGGCCTTCCTATGTGCTGGGCGGCCGGGGCATGGAAGTGATCCACACCGAAGGGATGCTGCGCCGCTACGTGGCGGCGGCGGTGGAAGTGACCCCGGAACGCCCCATCCTCATCGACAAGTTCCTGGAGAACGCCATAGAGGTAGAGGCGGACGCTCTGGCGGACGGAGACTCTGCTCTCGTGCCCGCCTCTGGCGGACGGAGAATCGGCTCTCGTGCCCGCCGTCATGGAGCACATAGAGCTTGCCGGCGTGCACAGCGGCGATTCGGCCTGTGTGATTCCCCCGGTGAGCGTCGCCCCCAGACATGTCGAGACAATCAAAGAATACACCCGCCGGATCACCGTCGAACTTAAGGTGGTGGGCCTGATGAACATTCAGTATGCCATCGCCAACGACACCGTCTATATCCTGGAGGCCAATCCCCGCGCCTCACGCACCGTTCCTCTGGTGTCGAAGGTATGCAACATCCCCATGGCCACCATCGCCACCGAGTTGATCCTGGGGAAAAAGCTGGCGGACCTGAAGCTTTCTCTTCGACCGATTCCCCATTACGGCGTCAAGGAAGCGGTCTTCCCCTTCAATATGTTTCCTGAGGTCGATCCGATTCTGGGGCCGGAAATGCGTTCCACCGGAGAGGTACTGGGTATCTCCGAGTCCTTCGGCAGGGCTTATTTCAAGGCGCAGGAGGCCACCCAGATTCCCCTGCCGGTTTCCGGAAATGTTCTCATTACCGTGGCGGATACGGACAAGCCGGCGGTGATCGAAACCGCCCGGCTGCTTCTGGAACTGGGATTCCTCATCCTGACTACCGAGGGAACGCAAAGATTCCTAGCCAAAAACGGCATCGCCTCCGAACGGGTGCTGAAACTGCAAGAAGGGCGCCCCCATATTGTAGACATTATCAAGAACCGCAAGATCAATCTGGTGATCAATACGCCAAGCGGCGAAAGCGGACAGAACGACGACTCCTACATCCGTAAAGCGGCCATCCGCTTCAAGGTGCCGTATATCACGACGACCGCCGCGGCAATAGCGGCGGTCCGAGGCATCGCCGCTTCCGGCAAGGGCCCGGAGCAGGTCAAAGCGCTGCAGGACTACCACAGGGAAATCCGCTAGGATCAGGTGCGCCCCGTATGCTTCCTTAAACCGGCAAGGGTCGTCCGGGGCGCATCCTTTTTCAGATACCCCCGCGACTACAAAAGAGGTCTGACGGAATCGGCGATTCGAAATTTCTAGAATAAGCGCTTGATTGTTGGTCTCCAAGGATCCGAGGGAAAAGAGGCGGCCGACCCGGGCCTTTTCCCCCGGGACCGGGACTATGGTCGGGCCAGCCTACCCTCCTTTTATCTTTAAGATCGCCGGTTATGCCGCGATCTTCAGTCGCAAACAACTCCTTTCCGCCTCTTCTGGGGCTTGGGCAGGCCAGATACCGCCTGCAGGGAGGCGAGCATCTCCTCCTCGGGCAGGGGATAGTCCTCCAGCCGACCGCTGAAGTAGGCGTCATAGCCTCCTAAATCCATGATCCCATGACCGCTCCAGTTAAACAGGATAACCTTCTTTTTGCCCTCCTCCTTGCATTTCTTGGCCTCGTTGATCACGGCGGCGATGGCGTGGCTCGTCTCCGGGGCGGGGATATACCCTTCGGTCCTCGCCCAGAGCACAGCCGCGGCATAGGCCTCAAGCTGGTTGTAGGCCCTGGGCTCGATCAACCCCTCGATGATCAGTTGGCTGACCAGCGGGGCTACCCCGTGGTAACGGAGCCCTCCGGCGTGAATCCCGGGGGGGATGAAGCCGTGGCCCAGGCTGTGCATGGGCAAGAGAGGCGTGGTCATCGCGGTATCGCCGAAGTCATAAATGAACGGGGCCCTGGTCATCGTGGGACAGGAGGCCGGCTCCACCGGGATCACGGCAAGTTCGGCGCCGTTAATCTTGTCCAGGACGAAGGGGAAGGCTATTCCGGCGAAGTTGCTTCCCCCGCCCACACAACCGATAACCACATCCACCTTGGCTTCCCCGGCCTTATGGAGCTGTTTTTTCGCCTCGAGGCCGATAATGGTTTGATGCATCATCACATGATTCAAGACGCTCCCCAGGGAGTAGCGGGTGTCCTTCGAGGTCACGCAGTCCTCAATGGCCTCACTGATGGCAATCCCCAGCGATCCCGGAGAGTTGGGATACTTGGCCAGGATGTTCCTCCCGGCGCTGGTCTCCATGCTCGGGCTCGGGACGCAATTGCCGCCCCAGGTGTTCATCATGAGCCTTCGGTAGGGTTTTTGGTCGTAACTCACCCTGACCATGTAGATCTTGCACTCCAGGCCGAAGAGGCTGCAGGCGAAACTCAGTGCGCTTCCCCACTGGCCGGCGCCGGTTTCCGTGGTGATCCTCTTGATCCCTGATTTCTTGTTGTAATAGGCCTGGGCGATGGCGGTATTGGGCTTGTGGCTTCCCGGCGGGGAAACCCCCTCGTCTTTATAGTAGATTCTGGCCGGTGTCTCGAGGGCCTTTTCAAGGGCATGGGCCCTTCTAAGCGGAGTCGGCCGCCAGATGAGCAGTTTTTCCAGCACCTCTTCCGGGATATCGATCCAGCGCTCCTGACTCACCTCCTGCTCAATGAGGGGCAGGGGAAAGATCGGGGCCAGATCTTCCGGACCGACAGGCCGGCCGGTTCCCGGGTGGAGCGGCGGCTCAAGGGGAGTGGGTAAATCGGCCTGGATGTTGTACCACTTGCGGGGGATCTCGTCTTCATTCAGAAATACCTTGAAATCACGCATAAAACCTCCTCACTATAATCCAAATACTTTTGACGGTAAATCCAGCCGTCCAGTCAGGAAGGGGTCTTTTCGAGGGGATGAGAAACCCGCTTTCCCGTCCTCTTCCCGGCCGGTTGAAGAAAAAACCCTTTCAGACTTCCGGCCAAGTCAACCGTCCCGACCTTATAATATAAATTGCCGAAAACCGATATGTGAAAACAGGGCTTTCAGGAGCCGCCGATTTTTTTATCGCCCCCTGGTCATTTCGAACTAGGGTCTTGATGCCCCGCCTGTTTATAAACTTTTCCAATCTGCCTATGAAAAGAAAGCCCCGATGTCAAGAATAAAAAAGCTTGTCCCAAAAGCTTGTCCCATATTGACTCTTCATGGGCAATCGGATATAAGTTCACAAGTCACACCCTGAATCAGCTCCAGGCGATGTCTCAAGATCAGCTTGACGAAGGATTTATGACCGCAAAAATCGCCCCTTCCATCCTCTCGGCAGATGCCAGCCGGTTCGGAGAGGAGATCCAGGCCGTCTCCCGGGCCGGGGCGGATCTGATCCATATCGACGTAATGGACGGCTGTTTCGTCCCGAATATCACCCTGGGACCGGCTATCGTCTCCGGTCTCCGCAAGACCACCGATTTGCCTTTCGATGTCCATTTGATGATCGAAAGGCCGGAATCTTTCCTCGAAGACTTCGCCAGGGCCGGAAGCGACCTGCTTACCGTCCATGTCGAGGCCGGTCACCATCTCCATCGGGTCGTAGGCCGGATCAGAGACTTGGGAAAAAAGGCGGGAGTCTCTCTCAATCCCGCCACGCCCCTTGTCCAGATTGAACCCATCCTGCCTGATCTCGATCTTCTCCTGGTTATGACGGTCAACCCCGGCTTCGGCGGCCAGAGATTCATTCCCGCGATGCTCTCCAAGATCGCCGCGGCAAGACGGATGATCGACGAACTTTCCCCGGGCTGCCTTCTTTCGGTGGACGGCGGGATAACCCTGGAAAATATCCGGACCGTGAAACTGGCCGGCGCCGATATCATTGTCGCCGGTCAGGCGATATACGGCACGGCGGATTACCGGGAAACCATTGGGAAGATGAAAACGGCCCTCTCCTGATCCCGGCGGCCGGGCTTTCTCCCTTTCCCTGTCGGCACGGCAAGGCGGGACAGAGAACCAATCAAACGGAGGTTTACATGCTTTCCGACGTGTTGCTTACCCTTGAAGAACAGAAGGTTCGCCAGGAGACTCGGGATTTCGTGAAAGGGGTTCCCGCGGAACTCCTTAAGAAAATGGATCGGGACGAGATCACCTATCCCCGGGATTTTGTGGCGGATCTGGGAGTACGCAACCTTCTTGGTCTCCGGTTTGACCGGGCTTACGGAGGCCGGGGCCTCACCTGGCCCGCGGAGATCGCCGCGCTGGAAGAGATCGGCGTCTTGGGAAACACCTTAGGATGCGCCTATTCCATGCCTTCCATCGTAGGTGAGTCCCTCCATTCATTCGGGTCGGAGGATCAGAAGGAAAGATTTCTCGTCCCGCTGCTCAAGGGGGAGATGATCTCGGCGGAGGCCCTGACCGAGCCCCGGGGCGGCTCCGACTTCTTCGGCGCCACCACCCGGGCGGAGCTCAAAGGGGACCGGTTCGTCGTAAAAGGACAGAAGCGGTTCGTCGTGGCCGCCGAAGGCGCCGATTTCTTCATCGTCTACTGCAACACCAATCCCCAGGGCAGGCCCCATGAGAGGATAAGCCTCCTTTTGATCGAACGCAGCCGTCCCGGGGTGGAGGTCAAGTATCTCTACCGGCTCATGGGCACCAGAGGCGGCGGAACGGGTCGGCTGGTCTTCCGGGACGTCGAGGTCCCCCGGGAAAATATCATCGGCAATCTAAACGAAGGGGCCCGGATCTTCAACACCATGATGGTCCCCGAACGGCTCACCTCGGCCGCCGGCGCCCTGGGCACCGCCCGGGCCGCCCTGGAGGTGGCGGTCCGCTACAGCGACCGGAGAAAGGCCTTCGGCCAGAAGATCCGCCAGTTCCAGGGGGTGAGTTTCAAGGTGGCCGAGGCGATCACCCAGCTCGACGCCGCCCGGGCCCTGGTCATAGCGGCGGGCAGAACGGTGGATAATGGCCTCCCCTCCGCCCGGAGGCTGGTGAGCGAAGCGAAAAGATTCTCCACCGACATGGCCTGGCAGGTCTGCAACCTGGCCATGCAGATCGTAGGCGGGATAGGCTACACGAACGTTTTTCCCATAGAAAAGATGATCCGGGACGCGCGCCTCACCCAGATCTGGACCGGCAGCAACGAGATCATGAACCTCCTCATTCAGCATGAATATTACCAGGAGGTCTTATCCGGGACGGACACCGGCCGCCTCGTCGAGGCGGATGCGGAAGAGGCCGATAAGAATGACGAAAAGGTTTACGAGGACGACGAGATGTGGATAAAAGGCTGGTGAACCTGCAGGAGATGATCAGATGCGGGTACTCATGTTGGGCTGGGAATTCCCCCCCTATATAAGCGGCGGACTGGGCACCGCCTGCTTCGGGATCACCTCGGGACTCACCGCCCTGGGCCAGGAGATCATCTTTGTCCTCCCCAGGCTGCCCGGGAAGCCCGCCGCCGCGCCTATCGAGCTGATATCAGCGGATGATCTCCCCGGAGCCGGTTCTTTTTCCGAGTCTATTGTTCTTGCGGAGGAAATCCGCCAGGCGGCGGGAGACCTCGCCGAGATTGAGATCAATTCCTTCGCTTCCCCCCTTAGCCCTTACCTCACCGAGGATACCTACGGGGAGTTCCTTGGTCTGGTTCCGGGGGACTGGTTTTCCCCGTCGCCTCAGGCTTCGGAGGAGACCCTCCTCCTGACCGGCCAGTACGGGCAAAACCTGCTGGCCGAGGTGATGAGATACGCCTCCCTCGTGGGGGAATTCGCCGGGCAGAGATCCTTTGACCTGATCCACGCCCACGACTGGATGACCATACCGGCGGGCATAGCCGCCAGGAACAGAAGCGGGAAACCGCTTATCCTCCATATCCACTCGCTCGAATCCGACCGCAGCGGCGATCACCCAAACAGCTCCGTCTATGACATCGAACTCTACGGACTTAAGGAAGCGGATCATATAATAGCGGTAAGCAACTATACTAAAAACAGGATTATTCGCTTCTACCGCATTCCTGAGGCGAAGATCACCGTGGTCCACAACGCCGTCACCCACCAGGAGGCCTTGAGGACTTACCGGATAAGGAAGCCCGATCTCCGGAAGATTGTTCTTTTCATGGGCCGGATCACCCTGCAGAAGGGTCCGGACTACTTTGTCGAGGCGGCGGCAAAGGTCCTGGCGATCCTGCCGGAGGTTACCTTTGTCATGGCCGGCGCCGGGGACATGATGCCCCGGCTGATCGAGCGGGTCGCCGACCTCGGGATAGGCCGGAATTTTCATTTTACCGGCTTTCTCAAGGGAGAGGACGTAGAGAGAATCTTTGCCCTAAGCGACCTGTACGTGATGCCGAGCGTCTCCGAACCCTTCGGCATCTCGCCCCTTGAGGCGATCTCCTATGATGTTCCCGTCATCATCTCCCATCAGTCCGGGGTCTCCGAACTCATCAGGCACGCCTTGAAGGTCGATTTCTGGGATACCGACGCCTTGGCCGACAGGATCATCTCGGTCCTCAAGCATCCCCCCCTGGGCGAGGAGCTTACCGGCGCCGCCCGGGATGAGCTCAATAAAATTCATTGGACAGGGTCGGCGGAAAAGATTATCAAAGTATATAAAAAACTCGCTCTGGAGACATAAATGACCGGAATATGCATCTATTTCCAGGTCCACCAGCCCTATCGACTGAAGCGTTACACGGTTTTTCAGCTCGGATCAGACCACGAATACGAAGACGAACAATTGAACACCCAGATCCTAAACAAGGTGGCCGACAAGTGTTACCTGCCGGCCAACGAGATCATCCACCGCCTGATCAAGGAGTTCCCAGGGGTTTTTAAAGTGGCCTTCTCCATTTCCGGCATTACCCTGGAACAGCTCCAAAGGCAAAGACCGGAGGTGATCGAGAGTTTTCAGAGGCTGGCCTCAAGCGGCCAGGTTGAATTCCTGAACGAATCCTATTATCATACCCTCGCCTTTCTCCACTCACCTGCGGAATTCTCAAAACAGGTCGAGCTCCAGCAAAGCAAGATCCGGGAACTTTTCGGACAGGAGGCCGTCACCTTCAGGAACACCGAGCTGATCTTCAGCAACAGCTTAGCTACCCTCATCGGCGAAATGGGTTATCGGGTGATTCTCGCGGAGGGTGCGGAGAAGATTCTCGGCTGGCGCTCGCCGAATTATCTCTACGGGGTGGTAGGCTCGCCGAAGATCAAATGCCTTCTTAGGAACTACCGGCTTTCCGACGACATCGCCTTTCGTTTCTCCAACCGGAGCTGGCCGGAATACCCCCTTACCGCGGATAAATTCGCCGCCTGGCTCAATTCAACAAAACAGGAACAGTTGATCAACCTGTTCATGGATTACGAAACCTTCGGGGAGCATCAGTGGGAGGAAACGGGAATCTTTGAATTCCTCCGCGCCCTGCCCGGGGCAATCCTCAAATATCCAGAGCTCTTTTTTCTCACCCCTCAAGAGGCGGCAGCCCAATTCAGCCCCCTGGCGGATATGGATGTGCCGCAATACGTGTCCTGGGCGGATACCGAGCGGGATCTTACCGCCTGGCAGGGAAATTCGATGCAGAAGGATGCGGCAAAGAGCCTCTACCGCCTGGAGGAGGCCGCCTTGAGGGCGGACGGGGAATTGCTGAATAAATGGAGGCGGCTCCAAACCTCGGATCACTTCTACTACATGTGCACCAAGTGGTTTGCCGACGGCACCGTCCACAAGTATTTCAACCATTATGCATCCCCTTATGACGCATACATTAACTATATGAATATACTGGATGATCTCTCCGGTTTGCTCTACGAAAAAGCCTGAAAGGAATTATGATGACCCAAGAAAACCATTTCCTCTTTGAGGTAAGCTGGGAAGTATGCAACAAGGTGGGCGGCATCTATACCGTCATCTCGAGCAAGGCCGGGGAAACGGTCAAGGTTTACGGGGAGAACTACTATCTCCTGGGCCCGGATTTAAAGACGAACACAGAATTTGAAGAAACCGATGAGGACGATTGGCAAAGGATCCGCGAGGCCACCGCAATCAAAGAGATTCCCTGCCGTTTCGGCCGCTGGAAAATTCCCGGCAACCCGAAGGTGATCCTGGTAAATTTCAGCAAGAAATACAACAAGGATCAGCTCCTCTACCGCCTCTGGGAGGATTTCGGCGTAGATTCGATCGCCGGAGGCTGGGATTACATAGAACCGGTCATGTTCAGCCACGCCGCAGGGGAGGTCATCGAAACCATCTACAACCTATATGGCCGGCCGGCCGGTCTTCCCGCGGTTGCCCAGTTTCATGAATGGATGTGCGGCGCCGGACTTCTGGCCCTTAAAAAAAGGGCCCCGGAAATCGGAACCGTCTTTACCACCCACGCCACAATCCTGGGGAGGGCGCTTGCGGGATCGGGAGTGGACATCTATTCCCAGATGGATCGGATCTCGCCTCAGAAAGAGGCAAGCGCTCATCATATCACCCCGAAATATTCGATGGAAACTATCAGCGCCCGGGAGGCGGACTGTTTCACCACGGTAAGTGAAATCACCGCCACCGAGGCCCGAAACATCCTCGGCCGAAACCCGGACATCGTCACCCCCAACGGTCTTGATCTGGAGAACATCCCCGACTTTGCGGCAAACCGGGAGACCGCCTTGAAGTATAAGGGCCGCCTGCTCGAAGCGGCGAGAAGATTTTTAAGAAAAGATCTCGGCGTAAACACCAGAATTATCATGATCTCCGGCCGGTACGAATTCACCAACAAGGGGATAGACGTGTTTTTAAACACCCTGGGCAGACTGGACAAGGCCCTGCCGCCGGGTTCGTCGCTCCTCGTTTTTCTTTTCGTCCTCGGGGGCCACAATGAACTTATCCCGGCCCTTCAGAGCGATTTTGCCAGCGCCGAGCAGGGGGTAAATATAGCCACCCACCGCCTGCACTACGAATCGTCTGATCCGATCCTGTTTACGGCAAACAAGGTCGGCCTAAGAAACACTCAGGAAAACAAGGTTCAACTGATCTTCAACCCCGCCTACCTCGACGGCCACGACGGTCTGATCAATATGCACTATTACGAGGCCCTGGCGGGATGCGATCTGGGGGTCTTTCCCTCGTATTACGAACCCTGGGGTTACACCCCGCTGGAGAGCGCCGCCTACGCCGTCCCCACAATCACGACGGATCAGGCCGGCTTCGGCCTGTGGGTAAAGGGCGAATTCCCCAAGGCTAAAGGGGTTCAGCTCTTAAGGCGCAAAGGTCAAACCTTACAGAGGATCGAGGAAAATCTTTTCGAGCTGCTAAACAATTTCGTAAACTTGCCCGAGGAGGAACTGGCAAGGCAGAGGGAAGGGGCAAGGCAGATCGCCTCGAAGGCAAACTGGCAGGATTTTTACCGCGCTTACCTGGATGCCCACAACCTGGCCGCAAGAAGGGCCAGAGAAAGGGTAGAGAGGCTTTCGGTCCCGGCGGAAAAGCTCGATCTGGTAAGTTATGCCAGCACCGTCACCGCGCTGCCCCACCTGCGCTCCTTCACCGCGATCGCCAATATCCCGGCCAAAATCGGCAAATTGAGGAAACTGGCCTACAATCTCTGGTGGAGCTGGAATCCCAAGGCCCTCGACCTTTTCGCCCGGCTTGACCAGCGGGTGTGGGGCGAAATGGTCAACAACCCGGTGAAGATGCTGGAGACGGTGTCCGCGGACAAGCTTAAGGAGGCCTCGGAAAACACGAGTTATCTGAACCTCTACAACCAGATAATGGAAAAATTCGAAGAGTATCTGGAAAACGGCCGGGGTGAGGCACGGCCCTATTCCACAGCCGAGATCAGATGGGCCTCCCCGATCGCCTACTTTTCCACCGAATACGGTTTGCACGAATGTCTTCCTATCTATTCGGGAGGCCTGGGAGTCCTCTCCGGGGATCATCTGAAAACGGCAAGCTCTCTCGGCATCCCCCTGGTAGGGGTCGGTCTCTTATACAAACAAGGCTATTTTCAGCAGAAGATCGACCGGGAAGGCAACCAGCTAGCCGAATACCCGGAAAACGACTTCTCCACCATGCCGGTCCAGATCCTACCATGCCGGTCCAGATCCTCAAAGACGACCGGGGGGAAGACGTCTACATCAGCCTGGATTTGCCCGGAAGAACCCTGTACGCCAACATCTGGGAAATAAAGGTGGGACGGGTGACCCTCTACCTTCTCAATGCGGACGTCGGCAGAAACACCGTCACCGACCGCAACATCACCGGGCGCCTGTACTGCGCCGACCAGAAGATAAGGATCGAGCAGGAGATCCTTCTCGGCATCGGCGGGGTCAGGCTTCTTAAGAAGCTCGGCATCTCCCCCCGGACCTACCATATCAACGAGGGGCATTCGGCCTTTCTTCTCCTGGAGAGGATCAGCCTGCTCATGGAAGAGGGGCTGTCTTTCGACGAGGCCCAGGAGGTGGTCAAGGGCAGCACCGTCTTCACCACCCACACCCCGGTCGAGGCGGGGAACGAGCGATTCCCCAAAGATTTAATTGAACACTACTTCGCCAGCTACGTGAGAAAAACGGGGATCTCCTGGAATCAGCTCTGGGAGTTGGGCAAAAAAGAGGCGGGGGAAGACAAATCGTTTTTTATGACCATTTTGGCCCTGAAGCTTTCCCATTTGAGAAACGGGGTCAGTGAACTGCACGGCCACGTCTCCAGGCATATGTGGCGAAACGTCTGGAAGGGATTTCAAGACGCTGAGATCCCGATAGATCACATAACCAACGGCGCCCATATCCAATCTTACCTGGCCCCGCGGATGGCGGAGATCCTCGAAGGGTATCTCGGTGTCGACTGGCACAAACAGCTCGCCAACCCGGAATATTTCTCTAAAATAAACGCCATTCCCGACTCGTTGCTCTGGAGGACCAGATACGAACTAAAACAGAAAACCGTGGATTTCATCCAGGATCACTTAACAAAAAATTGGACCAGGATTGGTTACTCCCGCACCTGGCAGCAGGAACTTTTCTCCCAGCTAAACCCCACCGCCCTGTTCATCGGTTTCGCCAGAAGATTCGCCCCATACAAGCGGGCCGATTTGATCTTCAAAGATCTCGACAGATTGGACCGAATTATCAACAGCAAGACCCGTCCCGTTCACCTGGTGATTTCAGGAAAGTCCCACCCGAATGACGAAATGGGCAAGGCCCTGATCAAGGAGGTCATCAATATCTGCCAGGACGAGAGGTTCCGGGGAAAGGTGTTCTTTCTGGAAAATTACGATATCAGGATCGCCCGCCACCTGCTCCAGGGCGTCGATGTGTGGCTCAACACCCCCAGGCGCCCCTACGAGGCCAGCGGTACGAGCGGTCAAAAGGCGGCGGTAAACGGAGTCTTGAATTTGAGCATCTCCGACGGCTGGTGGGTCGAGGGCTACGACGGGACAAACGGATGGAATATCGGGCCGCAAGTCCGCGGGCACTCGGAAGATACCCCGAACGCCGATGACGATGACAGCCAGTCCCTGTACTCCCTCCTGGAGAATACGATCATCCCCCTGTATTACGACCGGGAACTGACGGGGATCCCGGAAAAATGGATCAAGATGATCAAGCGGTCCATGGAGACCCTTGTCCCCCGGTTCAATACGGTCAGGATGCTTAAGGATTATTATGAAAAGATGTACCTTCCCACCGCCCGGAGGGAGGTGCTGATGACGAAGGATTCTTTTCGACTGGCTAAAGAGCTGGCCGAATGGAAGAGGAAGATCCCGGTGCGGTTCTCCTCCCTTCGCCTCCTTGAGGTAACCGTAGAAGGGATCCGCAGCGACGAGGTCCTCATCGACGAACCGCTCACCTTCACCGCCTCCATCGATCCGGGTAATCTGGAGGTGGAGGAGATCCTGGTCGAGGTTATTGTCGGAAAAAGGGTCGGAGAATCTCTTCAGCAGCCCTCTTTTGTCCCTCTGATCCGCAAAGGCAGGGAAAGCGACGGAACGATAACCTTCACCGGCAGACACATCGTCAGGGAAAACGGACCCTATGCCTACGGCATCCGGGTGATGCCGTTACATGAGAATCTCGCCTCCAAGGAAGATACCGGCCTGATCATCTGGGCTTAAAATTATGGAACCTCAAAGAAAAACTCTCGTGCTCAATAAGAAGGATAACGTGGCCGTCGCCCTTACCGACCTGGAGGCGGGGCATTCCCCGGGCAAAGGGGTCCTCTGTCGGGACTTTATCCCGGCAGGTCACAAGGTGGCCCTCCTGGACATCCCGGAAAACGCGCCCATCAGGAAATACGGCCAGATCATCGGTTTTGCGAAAACGAACATTCGCCGGGGAGATCACGTCCATGGACACAATGTGGCCATGACGGCCTATCCGAAGGATTATGCCATGGCCACGGAATCGACGCCGACTGATCTTTTGCCGGAAACCAGGCAGGGTGCGTTCCAGGGAATCGTGAGACAGGACGGCCGGATCGCCACCCGCAATTACATAGGAGTCTTGACTACGGTCAATTGCTCCGCAAGCGTGGCTCGTTTCATCGCCGACGAAGCGGCTAAAAACCTTCTTTTCCACTATCCCCATTGCGACGGCATAGTCGCCCTGGGACATGGTACGGGCTGCTGTCTCATCCCGGGCGGCGAGGGATACTCCCTCCTCCAGAGGGCGCTCGCAGGTTACGCCCGCCACCCCAACTTTGCCGGGGTGGTCCTGGTGGGCTTGGGCTGCGAAGTCAACCGGCTCGATTGCCTCCTGGATGAAATGAACCTGCGGGATCTTCCCTATATCTATCCCGTGGAAATTCAGAAGGCCGGAGGGACTAAAAAAGCGGTGCAGCAAGGGGTGGAAGCCACTGAAGAGATCCTGAAACGGCTGGAGATGCGGGACAGGGAACCAGTCTCCATAGCCAACCTTGTTTTAGGATTGGAATGCGGGGGGTCCGACGCCTACTCAGGAATCTCGGCCAACCCGGCCCTGGGCGCCGCGGCGGACCTTGTGGTCAAAAACGGAGGCACCGTCATTTTGAGCGAAACACCGGAGATCTACGGGGCGGAACATCTCTTAACCAGGCGGGCGGCAACCAGGGAGGTGGGGGAAAAACTCCTCGAGCGGATCCGCTGGTGGGAAAAATACACCAGAGAAAACGGCGGCGAGATCAACAACAATCCCTCTCCGGGCAACAAGGAAGGCGGGATAACCAATATCTGGGAAAAGTCCCTGGGGGCGGCGGCCAAACCAATATCTGGGAAAAGTCCCTGGGGGCGGCGGCCAAAGGCGGGAAAACGAATCTCCAGGCGGTCTATGGCTATGCCGAACCGGTTCAAACGAAAGGTCTTGTCTTCATGGACACCCCGGGTTACGATGTGGTGTCCGTAACGGGAATGGTGGCAGGCGGGGCAAATGTCGTCTGTTTCACCACGGGCCGGGGAACCGTTTTCGGCTGTAAACCGGTACCGGTAATCAAGATCTCCTCGAACAACTCTCTTTATGAGCGGATGAAAGGGGACATTGACATAAACTGCGGTTTCATCATCACCGGGGAAAAAACCGTGGCGGAAATGGGGGAGATTATCTTTCAGAGGGAGATTATCTTTCAGAGAATCATCGCCACAGCCTCCGGCCAAAGCACATTGAGTGAGGAATTGGGCATGGGCGATTTCGAGTTCGTCCCGTGGCAAATCGGGGCCGTGACTTAAAACAGAAAGGGCAAGGGACGCTGTTAACTTTACATCTTAGTACTTTTATTACTTGTTAACACTTATTACAGTTCAAATATAGAACATATCGTGCTGATGATAAACAGATATTCAACTCCCCATTCTTCCCCAGGTGGAAAATCCACCATCAGGGCAGCGCTTCTTTCTTCATGATTATGGCATTTGTTTTGCATTAGCAACATGAGTTTTTCTCATCGATTTCCGGATACGTTCTCTACGAAAAAAACCTGTTGACGTGTTCTTATCTATCAGGTAGGAATGCTCGATTTGAAAGAGCAGATAAACTCTTTATATAAATGTGGAGGTTGGTAAATGATCGAGATCAGATGGCATGGAAGAGGTGGTCAGGGGGCGGTTACCTCGGTGGAATTGCTCGCCTTGACCGTAATCGGGGAAGGGAGATACGCCCAAGGGTTCCCCAGCTTCGGTCCGGAAAGACGGGGCGCGCCGGTTGCGGCGTTCAACCGGGTATCGGACCAAAGAATCAGAACGCGCTGCGGCATTTATAATCCCGACGTGGTAGTGGTCCTCGACGAAAGTTTGATCGGGATGGTAGATGTCACCGAGGGCTTGAAAAAGGATGGCGTTCTCATCGTAAATACAGCCAAATCTGCCAAGGAAGTCGCGGACAAGCTGAAATACAATGGAAAATTGGCCACCGTTGACGCCACTTCCATCGCCTGGAAGGAACTGGGGGTTCCTATAACCAACACCACCATGTTGGGGGCCCTCATCAAGGTTACCAAGGTAGCCAAGCTGGATTCGACCAAGCACCCCATTGAAGAGAGATTCGGCAGGATTGCCGCGAAAAATCTGGCTGCGGCGACAAGGGCGTTTAACGAAGTTCAAGTTAAAAATTAAACGGTTGAGGGAATAAAATGACTGATAAAAAATGGCCTGAAACATGGCAGGAAGTTAATCTTGGTTGTATGGTCTTTGACGCCGGCAATGCCAGAACCTATCTGACGGGCAACTGGCGGGCGCAAAGGCCCATCTGGGATAATGACAAGTGTATCAAATGCGGCATATGTTATGTATTTTGTCCAGAGGGGTGCATCAACAAGACTTCCGACGGGTACTATGCGGCAGATATGAATTATTGCAAGGGCTGCGGCATTTGCGCTTATGAATGTCCGCCCAAGGCAATCAGCATGACTACTGAGGAGGTATGAGTATGTCGAAAAGAGTAGGTATGGAAGTAACAACGGCCTGCGCAGAAGCCGCGGCCCTCTGCCGGATAGACGTGGCAAGCGTTTATCCCATAACCCCTCAGTCCCACATTGCCGAGCATCTCTCATCGATTGTGGCGGACGGCCGGATCGATACGGAATACATTACCGTCGAATCGGAGCACTCGGCCTTAAGCGCCGCTATGGGCGCCTCGGCTACCGGGGCAAGAACTTTTACCGCAACTGCCTCTCAGGGTCTTATCTTTATGCAGGAGGTAATGCCCATCACCCGCAACTGCCTCTCAGGGTCTTATCTTTATGCAGGAGGTAATGCCCATCACAAGTTCCCTGAGGCTCCCGGTGGTAATGGCTATCGCCAACCGCGCCGTGTCCGGCCCCATCAACATCTGGAACGATCACAGCGATATTATGCATACGAGGGATTGCGGCTGGATTTCCATTTTTGCCCAGAACGGCCAGGAGGTCGTCGATATGACCATCCAGGCCTTCAAGATCGCCGAGCATCGTGACGTGCTCCTGCCCATCAACGTCAATCTCGACGGTTTTCAGCTCAGCCACATGGTTGAACCGGTTGAGATGCCCGATCAGGAAGAGGTAGATCGCTTTCTCCCTGAATACAAGCCTTACGCGACCCTGCATCCCGACCGGCCCATCACCATGGGCGCCTTAGGCATGCCGGATATGTTCGCCGAAGCCATGATGGCGAAAAACAGCGCCATCGTCAATTCCAAGAAGGTTATCCTCGATGTCTGGAAGGAATGGAAGAAACTCTTCGGCCGTAAATACGAGCCCATCGAGTCCTACAAGACCGAAGGGGCCAAGGTTCTCCTCGTCACCATGGGCTCCATGGGCGAGACGGCGGAAATCGCCGTGGACGAGATGAGGGAAAAAGGCGTTCCCGTGGGGCTGCTCAAGATCAAGCTCTGGCGTCCCTTCCCCTTCGACGAACTCAAGAAGGCAATCAAGGGGACATCGGTCCTCGCGGTGACCGATCGGGCGGTATCCTTTGGCGGTCCCGGCGGGCCCCTCTTCTCCGAGATCAGATCCGCCCTGTACGATGACCCGGTAAGACCGGAGGTAGTTAACTACATTATCGGTCTCGGCGGCCGAGACGTCTCCGTCAA
>JBBIJM010000018.1:0-32714 GCA_037445955.1 Syntrophobacterales bacterium | reverse complement strand
GCAGGCGGCCTTGAGGGAAGACCGAACAGCCTGGCGATTACCGCGAGCCTCTCCGGGTGGGTCTGGGGAAAGGCGTTGCTTTCGTAGGGGATTTCGTCGTACGACGAGACGTATCCTCCCGGGGCCGCTGCCTTTGAGTCAGGTTCCATATTCCATCCTGTATTTATAGAATTGCGCCGGAGATGAGATTCTCCAGCGATGTTTATCAATTGGCCCGGGGCCTGTCAAGCCGGATTATGCTAAACGCCAAGCGGGGTCAGACTTGAATATTGAGTTCTTGGGGCCTAAGCGCGTAAACGGGGTCAGACTTGAATATTGAATGTAGGAATAAAGGGACCGTACCCTTTAGTGCTCTGATTACCCCCAATAACTCAATATTCAAGTCTGACCCCGTTTACCCGTTTACAGGTATCTGCCGGCCTCTGCTAAAACCTGGTAAGATTTCATCCTCTTTCCCAGGATGTGATCGATCAGTTGCAGGAGGATATCCCTGGCCTCCCGGGCGGCCTCGGGGGTGAAGATCAGCCGGTTGAGCCGCTCCGGAGGAAGGGTTTTGCTGTGGAGGAGGATCTTCAAGGTTCCCGGGGAGACCGGGTGACTCCCGGGGGAGGGGGCGCAGTTGCCGCACCGGATGCCGCCGTCCCGGGCGGAAAACCGGTAGCTCGTCTGTTGCAGGGGATTTCCGCAGCAAAGACAGCGGTCGAGAACCGGTTCATAGCCGGTGCATCTCAAGAGCTGGAACTCAAAAAAATGGCGGAGGCCTTCCTTGAGAGGCTCGGTGTTCAGGAGCGCCAGATAGTCCGTCAACAAACGGTAAAGGTCTGGATTGGCCTTGCCTTCCGGGGAAAAATGATCGGTCAGTTCAACGAGATAACAGGCCACCAGGGTCTTTTCCAGATCCATCCGGATCTGCTGGTGGTGATCCGCTGTTTTGCTGTCCGCAAGGAAGGCAAGGCTGCCGGGGTCTCGCCTGGTGAAGACCAGATCGGTAAGGGAGAAGAGATCGAGACTGTTGGCGAATCTCCTCTTGCTTTTCTTGGCCCCCTTGGCGATTCCCTTGAATTTGCCGAAGGTATCGGAGAGGATCGTGACGATGAGATCCGACTCGCCGTAATTCAGATGCCCCAGGATTATTCCCCTGGTTTTCAATTTCTCTTTCGGATTCATGGGACAAGCATTCTTATAAACAGGGTCGCCAGGCCGAGAAAAGCGAGAAAACCGATGGTGTCGGTGAGGCCGGTGATGAAGATGTTTGATCCCAGGGCCGGGTCCAGTTTCAGCCACTTCAGGGTGAGGGGAATCAGGGTGCCCGCAAAGGTGCCGATCAGGATATTGATGGTCATCGCCAGAAAGACCACCAGCCCGAGCATGGGTATCCCCTTCCACAGGTAGCCCGCGACGCCGACGAGGAGCCCTACCGCCATGCCGTTTATCATGCCCACCAGAATCTCCTTGAAAAGGACCCGGCGGGCGTTTTCAAAGGTGAGCTCGCCCAGCGCCAATCCCCGGACCACAAGCCCCAGGGCCTGCCCGCCAGCGTTTCCCCCGAGGCCGGCGATCATCGGCATGAACACAGCGATTACCACGGCCACCTTGATGGTGTCCTCGAAAAAGGCGATGACCGAAGCGGCGATCGAGGCGGTCAGGAGATTTAAGTAAAGCCAGGGGAGTCTCTTCCTCACCGAATGGAGAGGCTTGCTCAGGGCGCTGTCGTCGCCGATGCCGACGATGCGGTAGATGTCTTCGGAGGTTTCCTCCTCGAGCACGTCCACGACGTCGTCGATGGTGATCCGGCCGACGAGTTTCTCCTCCTCGTCAACCACCGCCAGGGAGATGAGGTCGTATTTCTTGAAAATCCTCGCCACCTCTTCCTGATCAACGCCAACGCCGACGGTGGGAATCTCCCGGTCGACCAGTTCGGAGATGGGGCTGTGTCTTTTCGCGGTTATCAGCCTCTGGAGGGGAACGGCGCCGATCAGGCGATTTTCCCCGTCCACGACAAAGACATCGTAAATATTTTCCATCTCCTCGGACTGGCTGATAACCTCCCTTAACGTATCCCGGACGTAGGCGTCCTCTCCCACCGAAACGAGCTCGGACTGCATGAGGCCGCCGGCGGTGTCCTCCTCGTACGCCAGAAGCTTCTTCAGGTCCTCTATCTCTTCCGGTTCGATGCCCGTGAGAACCGTCTGGGCCTGCTCTTCCGGCAGCTCGGCGATAAAGTCCGCGGCGTCGTCCGAGGCCATCTCATCGACGATCTCCGTTAGCTTTTCGTCGGAGATGTCCTCGAGGATCTGCTCCCGGGAGAGGTCGCTTATTTCCAGGATAACGTCGGAGGCCGTTTCAATATCGAGAAGGGAAAAGAGATGGACCTTTTCCTCTTCCTCGAGATGATCTATCAGTTCGGCGATGTCTGCGGGATGAAGTTCGGAGAAGAGCTCTAATATATCGAATTCCCGGTTGGCAAGAATCATTTCCCGGAGTTGTTCCAGCCGCTTGAGGTTTTCCTGTTCCATCTCGAATCCTGCCGGGGGGAGAAATATGAGCCGGGCCTGTCGCGATTCGCCGGGACCGGGCCTGGGAATATAAAACCTATCCGGCGGGAATTGTCAACAGCAGAAAAGAAGGATCAGGAATAAATATTACGTTGACTTTAATGATAATTTCTGGTTACTTGCCCCAGCTTGAAAGGGTAATTCCAGGTATGAGATATTGAAAAAAAGTGATTTTTGCTTCGATCTCCCGGAAGAACTGATCGCCCAGAGTCCCGCCGCCGATCGGGATGGTTCCCGGTTGATGGTCATCGAAAGGAAGACCGGCGCTCTCGGGCATCGTCATTTTTATGAGCTTCCCGGTTTGCTGCGGCCCGGCGACGTGCTGGTGGTGAACGATTCCCGGGTCATCCCGGCCAGGCTGACAGGCAGAAAGCCAACCGGAGGGCGGGTGGAGGTTCTTGTCCTTCCCGGGGAGCGGGGTGATAGCCCGGCGCCTCTCAGGGAGACGCTTTTGAAACCGGCCAGGGGGGTCAAGGCGGGGATGGAGATTTTCTTTCCCGGCGAGGGGAAGGGAATCCTCCGGGGGCGGATCTCCGAGACCAAATGGAAGATGGAATTCGAGACGGGAATCCCCTTCCTTAGGTATCTTGAGAAATACGGGCAGACCCCTCTGCCGCCTTACATAAAAAGAGAAGGTCCCGGAGACGGAGAGGACCGGGAAAGGTATCAAACGGTCTATGCCCGGGTGCCGGGGTCGGTGGCGGCCCCGACCGCGGGGCTTCACTTCACCGAAAAGGTCCTGGCGGATATCAGGGCCAGGGGAATCCCGATCATTTCCCTCACCCTCCATGTGGGTTACGGAACCTTTGCCCCGGTTGCCGCAGAGGAGATCGAAGATCATCGGGTCGAAGAGGAATCCTATGAGATAAGCGAAGAGGCCGCAGCGGGGATTAACAAGGCAAGGCGGGTCATCGCCGTAGGCACTACCTCGGTCAGGACCCTGGAGGCAGCGGCTGACGAGAAGGGGATCATCCGCGCCGGCGCCGGCCGGACGGATTTGTATATCCATCCCGGCTACCGGTTTCGCCGGGTTGACGGGCTCATCACCAATTTTCATCTCCCCGAATCGTCGCTTTTGTTTCTGGTATCTGCCTTTGCCGGGCGGGAGCTGATCCAGAAGGCCTACCGGACGGCGGTTGCGGAAAGATACCGGTTTTATAGTTACGGCGATTGTTCGTTTATCTTTTAGACTATGGGTTTCTCATTTGAATTGCTAAACAGGGACCCGGGCTGCGAGGCCAGGCTAGGG
Organism: Syntrophobacterales bacterium; assembly: GCA_037445955.1. GTDB lineage: Bacteria > Desulfobacterota > Syntrophia > Syntrophales > CAMTWB01 > JBBIJM01. Next base: position 28,910 of record JBBIJM010000018.1, on the reverse strand, counting down.
AGGATCAAAACCCCTCACGGAGAGGTGGCCACCCCGAACTTCATGCCCGTCGGCACCCAGGGGACGGTGAAGGCCCTGACGCCCCAGCAGTTGAAAGAGGCCGGAGCGGAGATAATCCTGGCCAATACCTATCACCTCTATCTCCGGCCGGGAAACAGGCTGGTTAGGGATCTGGGCGGATTGCACCGCTTCATGAACTGGAGCGGGCCTATCCTGACGGACAGCGGAGGGTACCAGATCTATAGTCTTGCGGACTTAAGAAAGATTACAGAAGAAGGGGTGATCTTCCGCTCCCACCTGGACGGCTCCCGCCATCTCCTGACGCCGGAGAAGGCAATCGAGATTCAGCAGGATCTGGGCGCCGATATCGCCATGTGTCTCGATGAGTGCACCGGGTATCCGGTCTCTTTCGCCGAGGCGCAAAGGTCCCTGGAACTTACCAACAGGTGGGCCAAAAGGTGCCGGGAAGCGGCAAGGTCCCCGGATCAGGCGGTCTTCGGGATCATCCAGGGCGGGGTTTTCCCTGAGTTAAGGAGAAGGGCGATAGCCGAACTCGCCGCTCTGGATTTCGAAGGATATGCCCTGGGAGGTCTCAGCGTAGGGGAACCGAAGGAGGATCTCTTGCGGATTCTCGATTTTGCCGCGCCCCTTCTCCCCGCGGACAAGCCCCGCTACCTGATGGGGGTGGGCCTGCCGGAGGATCTCCTCTGCGGCGCAGAGAGGGGGATTGACCTGTTCGACTGCGTGATCCCCACCCGGTCGGCGAGAAACGGTTTGTTGTTTACAAAACGGGAAAACGTTGTTATAAAAAACGCGATTTATAAGGAGGACGAAAACCCGCTGGATTCATCGTGCAGTTGCTATACCTGCCGGAACTTTTCCCGGGCGTACCTTCGGCATCTTTTTATGGCCAAGGAGATCTTGGCCATGATTTTAAATACGATCCACAACGTAAGCCATTATCTGGGCCTGATGAGGGGGATCAGAGAGGCCGTCGGGCGGGGGAAATTCAGAGAATTTAAAGAGGGTTACCTTGCTTTACGTAATCCTGAATCTAAGCTGACTTAAGGGTACTTACCAATAAAAGGAGGTTTTTCGAATGTTTGATGTTGCCTATGCAATGGGAGCCCCGGGAGGGGGAGGAGCCGGCGGGGGAGATATGAGTTTTATCATCATGATGGTGGTTCTCTTTGCCATCTTCTATTTTCTGATGATCAGACCTCAGCAGAAGAAGCAGAAGGAGCTCAGGGACATGATAGCGAACCTGGGACACGGCGATGTGGTTATAACGGCAGGCGGGGTGATCGGCAAGGTTACCGGGCTCACCGAGGCCGAGGTCACCCTGGAGATTGCCGACAAGGTCAGGGTGAAGGTCGCCAGGAATTTTGTAAGCGCCATCAAGCAGAAGGCCGGCTAAGATGGGCAAAGGGCGCCGGATGGGCGCCTTTAGCCTTATCCAGATCGAAAGGGTTAACATATGTTCAAGGGCATCAAATTAAGGGCCGCCATCGCCGCCGTTGTCACCATTGTCGGCGTTATCTATCTCGTCCCCTCCCTCAATCTGAGGTTGCCTTCCCTTTGGACGGAATATCTTCCGACCGAGCGGATTCATCTGGGTCTTGATCTCCAGGGGGGAATGCACCTGGTTCTCGAGGTGGATACGAAGAAGGCCCTGGAAGGGGTAATTGAGAGGATGGTTCACGATCTCAAGGAAACGATGATGGAAAACAAGGTTCGTTTCCGGGACGTCGTTCGTAAAGAGGACGCAATCACCCTGGAGCTCCGGGATAACGCCAGCCGCCTTCTTCTGGAGAAGATCCTCGCAGATGAATTTCCGGGCCTGGGGATTGCAGCCTCGGAGGTCCGGGAGGGGCGGGAAGTTCTGTCTTTGAAGATGAATGAACGCCAGGTGGGTGAGGTGAAGAAAAACGCCGTGGCCCAAAGCCTGGAGACGATCCGCAACCGGGTCGATCAGTTCGGCATCTCGGAGCCCGAGATTATCCCGGAAGGGGAGGAGAGGATAATCGTCCAGCTTCCCGGGGTAAAGGACCCGGAACGGGCTAAAAACCTGATCGGCAAGACGGCCCTGCTCGAGTTCAAGCTGGTGAACGACGAGCATCCCCTGCAGGACGCCCTTATGGGAAATGTTCCCGAAGGCAGCGTTGTTACAAAAGGCTACACGGTAGATCGAGAACGGGGACGCAAGACCGAGACAACCTACCTCCTGAAGGATAAGACCCTTCTGACCGGCGACGCCCTGGAAGGGGCGCGGATGGAGATCAGCGATCGCTTAGGCTTCCCCCATGTCTCCCTCAAGTTCAATGCCCAGGGGGCCAGGGATTTTGAAAGGATCACCGGAGAGAACATCAAAAGAAGGCTTGCCATCGTTTTGGACGGGATGGTCCACTCGGCCCCGGTGATCGAAGACAGGATCGCCGGCGGGCGGGCGGTGATCACCGGCGCCTTTACCGATGCCGAGGCGAGCGATCTGGCCATCGTTCTTCGGGCGGGAGCCCTGCCGGCCCCGGTAAATATTCTGGAAGAGAGAACCGTGGGGCCTTCCCTGGGGAAAGATTCTATTGAAAGGGGGATCTGGTCGATAATCCTGGGGGGACTCTTGGTGGTCCTCTTCATGATCGTCTATTACCGGCTCTCCGGGGTCATCGCCAACGCCGCCTTGATGATCAATATCGTCCTGATTTTAGGGATCCTCGCCGCCTTCAAGGCGACCCTTACCCTGCCGGGCATCGCCGGGATAGTTCTGGTAATCGGCATGGCCGTGGACGCCAATGTGCTGATATTAGAAAGGATCAGGGAGGAGCTTAGGCTGGGCAGGCCGCCCCGCTCGGCGATAGAGGCGGGCTACGCCAAGGCGTTTCGCACCATCTTGGACAGCAATGTCACCACGCTGATTGCGGCCCTTTTCCTGTTCCAGTTCGGAACGGGACCGGTGAAGGGTTTTGCCGTCACCTTGAGCGTAGGGATAGTGGCCAGTATGTTCACCGCGGTATTCATCACCAGGATAGTTTACGATTTCTTCGTCTGGAACAGACAGGTTCGAACCATAAGTATCTGATTATTTCGAGGCCTTTTGACCCGGCCAAGGTGAGTAAGGAGAAGTAAATGGAAATATTCAAATCGGGGACGAAGATCAACTTCGTAGGAAAGATTAAAGCCGTCATGATCTTTTCTATCGTTCTCATCGCCGTAAGCATCTTTTCGATGCTTTTTCACGGGGGCCTTAACCTCGGGATCGATTTCGTCGGCGGCTCCCTGGTGCAGATCAGATTCAACAAACCGACGGGAGTGGAACAGGTGAGGGAGGCGTTCAAGCCGATCAACCTCCAGGGGAGCATTATCCAGACCTTCGGCGCCGATGAGCTGGTGGTTCGGGTTACCGGCTCCGCGGGGGAATTGAAGGATCTCTCGGTGCGGGTCGAAAATGCCCTGACCGAGGCCTTCGGCAAGGGGGCCTTCGAGATCCGGAGGGTGGAGTATGTGGGACCGAAGGTGGGCAAGGATCTCAGGAACAAGGCCATCTTTGCCATTGTCTTTTCCTGGATCGGCATGCTTATCTACATCACCTGGCGTTTTGAGCTCAGGCACGCGGTGGGAGGGATCATCGCCCTGATTCACGACGTTTTGATCACCGTCGGGGTCCTTTCCCTTCTCGATCGGGAATTTACCCTGGCGATCGTGGCGGCCCTGCTGGCGGTCATCGGGTATTCGATCAACGATACGATTGTCATCTTCGACAGGTTAAGGGAAACGGTCCGGAAGGATACCGCGATGCCGATGAAGGACGCGATCAACGCCAGCATCAATCAGACGCTAAGCAGGACCCTCCTGACCTCTCTGACGGTCTTATTTGTAGTGGTCGTCCTTTTCCTTTTCGGCGGCTCGGTTATCCGGGATTTTGCCCTGACCCTGATTGTCGGGGTGATCATCGGCACCTATTCGTCGATCTTCATCGCAAGTCCGATCGTTCTTTTCTGGGATAAAAAATACCTGGAGAAAAAGAGGGTCTGAAAACTTGGGAGGGGAAACAACATATTTTGCGATTTTTGTTCCGCTCATGGTTCTGGGGCTTATCGCCAATATCTTCGGGCTGCCCGGGACGGTGCTCGTATTTGTCCTTACCCTCGGTTATTTTGCCTTAAGCGGTTTTGAGGAGGTGGGAATCCTGCCGCTGGCGATCATGTTTCTCCTTACCCTTGCCGCGGAGATCGGTGATTTCTGGTTGGGGATCAAAGGGGCCTTCCGTTTGAGATTTCATCCCCGCTCCCTGGGGGCGGCGATCTTAGGGGGAATGACCGGGGCGCTCGTTTTCACCCCCCTGTTCTTGGGCCTGGGATTAATGGCGGGGATTTTCTTCGGGGGGCTGGCCGGGGTCTTGTTGTACGAATTGCACGATATGTACAAGATGAGGCCTTCGTTGCGGAATATCCGCGGCATCATTTTAGGAGGGGTCTCGGCTGGAACAAGGGGGCTAGGCTCGCTGGCAGTGATCTTTATCTTTTTGGTCCATGTCTATGGATAGGCCGGATGCAAAAAAAATCATGACTAAAACAAAGTCCAAGCTCAGGGAATACGCGGAGGCCATTGTGATTGCCATTGTGATCGCCATGTTCGTCCGCACCTTTATAGTCCAGGCCTTCAAAATCCCTTCGGGATCGATGAAGCCGACCCTGCAGATCGGGGATCACATCCTGGTCTCCAAGTTTGCCTACGGGGTAAAGGTTCCGTATCTAAGGAAAACAATCATACCTTTTGGCGAGCCAAAAAGGGAGGATATCGCGGTCTTTATCTATCCCGAAGATCCTTCCAAGGATTTTATCAAAAGGGTGATTGCCGTGGCCGGGGATACCGTCGAGATAAGGGATAAGAAGGTCTATCTCAACGGGGAGGTTTATCAGGATTCTTATGGATTCTTCGCGGAAAAGGCCGTCCTCCCGGCGACCGAGCAGCCCCGGGACAATTTCGGGCCGAAAAAGGTTCCCCAGGGCCACATCTTCGTCCTCGGCGACAACCGGGACCAGAGTTATGACAGCAGGTTCTGGGGTTTCGTCGCTCTGAAAGATGTGGTGGGCAAGGCCTTCATAATTTACTGGTCCTGGGACCAGGAGGCCTTCGGGGTCCGCTGGGGGAGGCTCGGCGATTTATTGCGCTAAGCGCCTTTTCATACGCTCTACTGAGGCGGGCGGAAAACGGTTTAAACGACGTTCCCTCAACCCTAATGAGGAACAGATGGAAAAACGGAAGATAGTAATGGATGCCCCGGGGATCGAGCGGTGCCTGAAGAGGATGGCCTTGGAGATTCTGGAGAGGAATCAGGGGGCCGACGGGCTGGCCCTGATCGGGATCAGGACCAGGGGGATCCACCTGGCCAGGAGGCTCAGGGAGAATCTTGAGAACATAGAAAAGAGATCCGTTCCTCTGGGGATCCTCGACATCACCCTCTATAGGGACGACCTGATCGGGGGGCGCGCCAAGCCTCAACTGGGGAAAACGGATATTCCCTTTTCCCTTGAGGAAAAGAAGGTGGTTCTTGTAGACGATGTCCTTTTCACCGGCCGGACAATCCGCTCCGCTATGGATGCCTTGATCGATTTCGGCCGTCCCAGACTGATCCAGCTTGCCGTCCTCATTGATCGAGGCCATCGGGAACTGCCCATCAGGGCCGATTTCGTCGGTCTCGATCTGCCGTCCTCCCTCTGGGAGGCGGTGGCGGTTTATCTCACCGAAAAGGACGGGTATGATGAGGTTGTGATCGAGGAATTCGCCGGGCAGGAAGGATAAACGTAAATAGCCGACGGGGTGGAGAGGCTTCCATGGAGATCCTTGGCAGAAAAGACATTTTAGATATGAAGGACCTGTCGGCAGAAGAGATCAATCTCATTCTCGACACCGCCGATTCATTCCTCGAGGTTTCGACGAGGGAGATAAAAAAGGTTCCCACCCTAAGGGGCAAGACGATCATAAACCTTTTCGTCGAAGCGAGCACCAGGACCAGAACCTCCTTCGAAATAGCGGGGAAACGACTGAGCGCCGATACGATCAATATTTCCGGTTCCTCAAGCAGCATCATCAAGGGGGAGACCCTGGTGGATACGGCGAAAAACCTCGAGGCGATGAACCCGGATGTGATCGTGATCAGGCACAGTTCCGCCGGTGCCCCGCATATGATCGCCCGGACGGTGAAATCCTCCGTCATCAACGCGGGAGATGGCGCCAACGAGCATCCCACCCAGGCCCTGCTTGATCTGATGACCATCAGGGAGAAGAGAGGCCGGATCGCCGGCCTTAAGGTGGTCATCGCCGGGGACATCCTAAACAGCAGGGTGGCCCGTTCCAACATTTACGGACTTGCCAGGATGGGGGCGGAGGTTCACCTGGCGGGGCCGGCCACCATGGTCCCCCGGGAAATGGAAAGGATGGGGGTTAAAATCCATCATCGTTTTGCCCCGGCGATCGAAGGGGCCGACGTGATCATGATGCTTCGTATTCAAATGGAACGGCAGGAGAAAAGCTCGTTCCCCTCGCTTAGGGAATATGCCGCCCATTTCGGCCTCAACAGGGGAAATATCGGTTTGGCTAAAGAGGATGTGCTGATCATGCATCCCGGGCCGACGAATCGGGGGGTGGAGATATCCCCGGAGGTCGCCGACGGTCCCTATTCGGTCATTTTAGACCAGGTGAAAAATGGCGTGGCGGTCAGGATGGCCCTGCTCTACCTCTTGACGGGCAAGTGAGCTTGGCTTGGGGGTTGAGATATCTCGCTTCGTTCGAAATGACCTGGGGGCGGCCGTCGGAATCCCTTGGGTTTCTTCGCTGGGACAGGAATATTCACAAGGCCCTCCATTTTTTTAACGCAAACCGGTGGTTACAGGAAAAAGGGGATTTGCCATGAAGCTGCTGCTCAGGGGTGCCCGGGTCATCGACCCGTCCCAGGGACTGGATGAAGTGCTCGATATCCTGATCGACGAGGGGAAGATCGCCTCTTTTGGTAAGGCCCTGTCCCTTCCTTCCGGTGCTGCCGGCAAAGAGGCGGGAGACGGATGGCAGGTTTTGGACCTTGCCGGGCTTATAGTCGCCCCCGGCCTCATCGATATCCATACCCACCTGAGAGAGCCGGGTTTTGAATACAAGGAGACCATTGCCTCCGGCACCGCCGCCGCCGCCGCCGGAGGTTTCACCGCTGTCGCTTGTATGCCCAATACCAGGCCGGTGAACGACAACGCCACGGTTACCGAATTCATACTGAAGAAGGCCCGGGCCTGCGCCCTGGCCCGGGTCTATCCCGTTGCGGCGATCAGCGCCGCCTCCGAAGGGAATATCCTGGCCGAATACGGCGATCTGGCCGAGGCCGGGGCGGTTGCGGTTTCCGACGACGGCAAGCCGGTGAAAAGCAGCGCCTTGATGAGGGATGCCCTGGAATATGCCGCTTCTTTCGGACTGAAGGTGATCTCTCACTGCGAGGATCCCTACCTTTCCCGGGGCGCCGTTGTCAATGAGGGTTTTGCGGCGGCGGAGACAGGACTTGCCGCCGCCCCTTCGATTGCGGAGGATTTGCTGGTGGCCCGGGAGATCATCCTTTCGGAATATACGAAACTTCCCGTTCACATAGCCCATGTGAGCACCGCCGGGTCGGTGAGACTGATCAGGGAGGCCAAGAGCCGCGGCGTCCCGGTTTCCGCGGAAACCGCCCCCCATTATTTCACCCTGACCGACGATCTAATCAGGACCTTCGATACCAACTACCGGGTGAATCCCCCTCTCCGCGGCGAAGGAGACCTCGCCGCCGTCAAAGATGGCTTGCGGGACGGGACGATAGAGGTGATCGCCTCGGATCATGCCCCCCACGGGATTACCGACAAGGAGGTGGAATTTCAACTGGCCGCCTCGGGCATATCCGGTCTGGAAACCTCCCTGGCCCTTTCCCTGCGCCTGGTGGAAGAGGGGATAATCAGCCTGTCCGAACTAATCAATAAGATGAGCGTCAACCCGGCGCGGATTCTTAATCTCCCCGGCGGAACCCTGAAAATCGGCGCACCGGCCGATGTGACGGTGATCGACCTGAACCGGCGCTGGGTTGTGGAGCCGGACAGGTTGTTTACGAAAGGGAAAAACACCCCCTTCGGACGACGGGAAATGAAGGGAAAGGCGGTCCTCACCATTCTGGAGGGAAGGATCACCTATCAAATGGGGTCAAATCTTTAAACTTGACAATTCAGCCCACTGCTGCGGCTTCGAATTTTGAATTGTCAAGTTTAAAGATTTGACCCCACCCGAAAAAATTCCTTGACAATTATTTATATGTTGGACATATGCTTTCCCGGCGGCCATCTTGATTCCGAGAGGTGACAGGTTGTTTCAAAGGGTAAGGCAGACCCGTATTTTCGAAGAGCTTGTCAATCAGATCACCGAGTCGATCAAACGGGGGGATCTGAAGCCGAAGGACAAGCTTCCCTCGGAGAAAGAACTCACCGGAATCTTCGGGGTAAGCCGCACTACGGTGCGAGAGGCCCTGCAATCATTGGAACAGTATGGGGTGATCGAGGTCCAGCAGGGAAGCCAGGGCGGGGCCTTTGTCCGGGCTATCGATCTGGATGCCCTGGTCGGTCAATTCATTCATCCCCTGCGAATGACGAATCTCACCCTGGCGGAACTCACCGAAACCAGGATGGCCCTGGAGTATATCGTTGTAACGAGACTGATTTCCGGCAGGATCGACGAGACTTTCCTGGCCGCGCTGGATGAAAACATCGCTCAGACCGAGGCCTTCTGGAGGGAAGGGAAAAAACTGGAACGGCTGGAGAACAATTTCCGGTTTCACATGATGATAGCCGAGCAGACGGGAAACAGGATCATCCCCTTTCTTTTGAAAATCGTCTCCGAACTGATCTTTGCCTTCATCGAAGATGTGGAGCCTTCGACCCAGATGATCGAAGAAACCATTCTGGCCCATAAAGCGATCGCCTTTGCCTTGAAAAATGGCGATCTGCTCCGGGCGGGGGAGGTCTGTGTGGAACACATCAAACTTGTTACAAAAAGGATCGTCGAGAAATCGAAGCAGCAGTCGTTGCTGGAGCCAACGAGGTCTTGAGGCTGGCCTTGGGGTCAAATCTTTAAACTTGACAATTCAGCTCACTGCTGCGGCTTCGAAATTTGAATTGTCAAGTTTAAAGATTTGACCCCATGATTGGAGAAGGAAATGAAACTCATCCAGGGAAATCAGGCCGTTGCCGCCGGGGCGATTTACGCGGGGGCGAGGTTTTATGCGGGCTATCCCATAACCCCGTCCTCCGAGATTGCCGAGGAATGTTCCCGTCTCCTGCCCGCGCTGGGAGGGGTCTATATGCAAATGGAGGATGAGATCGCCAGCATGGGGGCCATCGTAGGGGCATCGCTTGCCGGGGCCAAGGCCTTTACCGCCACCAGCGGCCCGGGATTTTCCCTCATGCAGGAGAACCTGGGGATGGCAATCATGGGCGAGGTGCCCTGTGTCATCGTGAATGTTCAGAGGGCCGGTCCCAGCACGGGGCTCGCAACAAAACCGGCTCAGTCGGATATTATGCAGCTCCGATGGGGACGCCACGGGGATCAGTGTTTGATCGCCCTGTGTCCGGCCTCGGTGAAGGAATGCTTCGAACTGACCGTTTGCGCCTTCAATCTGGCCGAGAGATTCCGGGTGCCGGTGATCCTCGCCCCGGACGAGATCGTGGCCCATATGCGGGAGAACTACGCCTATCCTCTTTTCGGTGAGCTTCCCGTAATCGATCGCAAGAGGCCGACCGGCCCGCCTGGGGAATATCTGCCGTTTGCCGCCGACGAAGACCTGATTGCGCCCCTTGCCGCTTACGGGAGCGAATATGTTTTTCATGTCTCTTCGTCGATGCACGGCAAAGACGGCTACAGCAACAACAGCCCGGCCAATGCCGCCTGGCGGGTGGAGCAGCTTCACCGGAAGCTCGAGCGCCACAGGGAGGAAATCGTCTTTACAAAATCCTTCCTGACCTCCGGGATGGAGGTCTTGATTGTAGCCGCCGGGGTGACTCTCCGGGCCTCCCGGGCGGCGGCTATGCTTGCCAGGGATGCGGGAATCCGGGCCGGAGTCCTTCAGCTTCAAACCCTCTGGCCGTTTCCGGACAGGGAGGTGGCCGAACTTGCAAAAGGGGCAAGGATGGTGGTCGTACCAGAGATGAATTACGCAGGCCAGCTTGCCCAGGAGGTCCGTCGGGTCCTGGGGGGCGACAGCGACCTGCGCCGGGTAAACAGGTACAACGGGGAGTTTATCACGCCGGAAGATATTCTGAAGGTCCTCGGAGACTAAAGGGGGGTAAGTGGCGCACGCGACGGGAATAAAATATCTCAAAGACGGGGTCATACCGCACATGTGGTGTCCCGGCTGCGGGATCGGGGTCATGCTGGGCTCCTTGCTTAGGTCCTTCGAAGAGCTTGACTATCAAAAGACCGAGACCGTAGTGGTTACCGGGATCGGTTGCACCGGCAAGGCCGACGATTACCTCACCACCAACGCCCTCCATGTGACCCATGGCCGGGCCCTGGCCTTTGCCACGGGGATCAAGGCCTACAAACCCGCCCTCAAGGTGGTTGTCCTGATGGGCGACGGGGATAGTGTGACCATCGGGGGGAATCACTTCATTCATGCCGCCCGCCGGAATATCGATCTCACGGCGGTGGTGATCAATAATTTCAACTACGGGATGACCGGCGGACAGGTATCGGGAACGACCCCGGCGGGGGGGGTTACCAGCACCACAAGCTACGGTAACCCGGAGCGGGATTTTGATATCTGCGAGCTGGCCGCCGCCGCCGGCGCCAATTATGTGGCCCGGATGACCCCCTATCACGTCTGGGAGCTTCAAGAGACGCTCAAGGAGGCGCTTGTGAAAAAGGGCTTTTCCCTCGTTGAGATCTGGAGCCCCTGTCCCACCCATTTCGGCAAGCATAACGAGCTTAAGACCCCCGTTGATGCCCTCCGCTGGCTGAAAGAAAAGGCGGTTTTCTGGGAGAGTTACCGGGCTAAGACGGCAGCGGAAAGGAAGGGATTTTTCCCCATCGGGACCCTGGTGAATCGAGACGAACCGGACTTCAACGCCCGTTACGATGAGGTGAAATCGAGGGCCGGGGGCTGATCCGGCTGCCTTGGGAAGGACGGGGCGTGAGCCTGCGAGAAAAAGGTGAGGTAATGGAAGAAAGCTCAATATCACAAAGGGAGATCATCCTCGCCGGGTCCGGGGGGCAGGGCCTGATCGTCGCGGGAATCATGCTGGGGGAGGCGGCTCTCCTGGAAGGCAAGAATGCTCTCCAGACCCAGTCTTACGGCATAGCCAGCCGGGGCGGCTTCTCCATGGCCGAGGTGATAATCTCCAGGGAGGAGATCGTCTTTCAGCAGGTGCAAAGACCGGACGCGGTTTTAGCCCTGACCGCCGAAGCCCTGGATAAGCTGTTTCCCCGGGTGGGACCGGGAATTCCCGTCTTTTACGATACCGATCTTGTCGTAAAAACCCCGCCCGGTGCGGCAAATCTGATCGGGCACCCCTTTACCCGGCTGGCGGGGGAGCTCGGTCAGGGAAGCGTGGTGAATATGATCGCCTTGGGGGCCTTGCTCAAGGCAACGGGTATCGTCAATCCCGAGAGCCTCTTTTTATTGATCCGGAAAAGATTTTCCGGCAAAACGGCGGATATAAACTGTCAGGCCATCGAGACAGGCCTTGGCCTGCCTTCCGCCGCTTGCGCATCAGGGGCCGTCAGATGGTAAAGATGGAAAGGAAGACCAACCCGCCCCCGTGTCTCTCCGCCTGTCCGGCGGGGGTGGATGTTCCCAGATATTTGCGCTTCATCCGAAGCGGAGATTTTGAGAAGAGCCGCTTGGTCGTTCGTGAGGCGATCCCCTTTTCCGCCGTGTGCGGTTACGCCTGCATCCATCCCTGCGAGGCAAGGTGCGCGCGAATCCAGTACGACCAGACCCTGGCGATCCGGCTGCTGAAGCGCTCCGCCGAGGAAAACGGGGCAAACCTCCCGGATCCCTTCCGGAAAAAACCTCCGACCGGCAGGAAGGTGGCAGTGGTCGGGGCCGGCCCCTCGGGGCTTACCGCCGCTTACTATCTTGCCCTTATGGGACATGAGGCGGTGGTATTTGAGGCTCAACGAGAACCCGGCGGGATGCTGCGCTACGGGATTCCCGCTTATCGCCTTCCCCGGGCGGCAATTGACCGGGAGATCAGGCTTATCGAAGAGCAGGGGGTGAAAATTGTCATCTCCCGAAGAATTACCGATTTATCGAGCCTCCGGGAGGAGGGATATGAGGCGGTGCTTATTGCCACCGGGGCCTGGGAGCCTCAGGCCCTGGGAGTTCCCGGAGAGGATCTGCCCCATGTCTTAAAAGGGATTGCTTTCCTCAGGGAAATCAATCTCGGCGGGAGACCGGAAATAGGCCCGAAGGTGGCGGTGATAGGCGGGGGCAACACCGCCGTGGATGCCGCCCGGGCAAGCGTCCGGCTCGGGGGCGAGGTGACCATCCTCTACCGGCGCCGTCCGGAGGATATGCCGGCAAGCGCAGAGGAGATAGACGAGGCCCGCAACGAAGGTATCCGGATGGAATTTCTCACCGCCCCGGTCAAGATAGAGCCCGGTCGGATAACCTGTATCAGAATGGCTCCGGGGGAGATGGATTCCTCTGGAAGGCCGGCGCCCGTTGCCGTTTTGGGAAGCGAATATGTGATTGCCGCGGATACGGTAATCGCCGCGGCGGGCCAGGTGGTGTCATCGGGGTATTTAGGTCTGCCTCTGGACGAACGAGGGGCAATCAAGGCCGATCTCTCCGGCCGGACGACATCGGCGGAGGGCATTTTTGCAGCCGGGGATGCGGTCACCGGTCCGGCGACGATCATCCAGGCGATAGCCCGGGGTAAGGAGGCGAGTCGGGCGATTGACGTATTCTTAGGCGGGACGGGCGAATTGCCGGTCACCGCGGGCGAAGATGCCGAACTCACCCCGAGCGCCCCCCGGGGCAGCCTGAGGCCGCCGGTGGAAAAACTCCCGGCCTTAGAGAGAATAAAAAACTTTTCCTTGTCCGAGCTGGGAATCTCGAAAGAAGACGCTCTCTATGAAGCGGGCCGTTGCCTTGCCTGCGACCTGAGACGGTGGGAGGTTCAGATAAATCCGAACTTCTGCAAAGAGTGCGGTTACTGTAAGGAGATCTGCACCCTGGATATTTTTGCCACCGGACACGGCTATAACTCAAGCGGCTACCGGCCCACCGAGGCCGCCCGGCCGGAGAGCTGCGTAGGCTGCCTCAAGTGTCTGTATGTCTGTCCGGATTTTGCGATCACCATCGCCGAAAGGAAGCCCGAGTCACATGGATATCCGGAAACTTCTTGCTAGAAGGACACAGGGGCTTGCACCCTCGGCCATCAGGAGGCTTGTTCCCCTGATGAGGCAGCCCGGGATGATCTCTTTCGGGGGAGGGTATCCCCATCCCGGAAGTTTTGCCTTCGATACCCTGGAGATACTCTTTAAGAGCGGAAAAAGATTCACCGTTAAAGACCGGCTGATGGAGCTCGCCTGCCAGTACGGTCCCACCGACGCCCAGACGGATCTGAAACCCCATCTGCTCAAGTGGCACGCCTTGAAAGACCGGGTGGAGCTCGAGGCTAATCAGATTCAGGTTACAAACGGGTCCCAGGAGGGGCTGCATATCCTGGGCTATCTCCTTCTCGACGAAGGGGATGGGGTGGTCATTTCGGAGCCCGCCTATCCCGGGGCCCTGGGCGCCTTCGGGGCCTTCACCAGGGAATTCGTTTCGGTCCCGCTGGACGATCAGGGGATGATTACCGAAGAATTGGAAAGGATTCTGGAAGAAAGGGATAAGGCAAGCCTCAAGAGACCTAAATTCATCTATGAGGTGCCCTGCGGGCACAATCCCGCGGGAGTCACCCTTTCCCTCAAGCGGCGGGAGCATTTGCTGGCCGTCGCCTCTCGTTACGATCTTTTGATCGTCGAAGACGATCCCTATCAACTGGTTTCCCTGGAAGAGGGATTGGAGCGTCTTCCCACTCTCCAGTCCCTGGACAGGGAAGGGCGGGTCGTGAGGCTCGACAGCTTCTCCAAGATCTTCGCCCCGGGCCTGAGGCTGGGCTACGCCTCGGCAAGGCCGGAAATTATCAACTGTTTTCAGCTTTATAAGCAGACAACGAACCTCCATACCTCCGCCATGGTTCAGGCGGAGCTTGCCGCCTTCTTCAGTATCCATTCGGGGGAGGAGTTTCTGTCCCTGATTGCCCAAAACTGCCGTTTTTATCGGGAAAACCGGGATCTCATGGTCGCCTGCGCGGGCAAATACCTGCCTCCCTATGTAAAGTTCAATATCCCCCGGGAGGGGCTCTTTATCTGGTTCGAGCTGCCGCCGGGCTTCGATGCCTCGCGGATGATGGAGCAAGACAGCCTGGAACTTAAGGTTCTCTTCGTGTTCGGGAGCGCCTTTTCCCCGGGGGGAAGATTGAAAAACTTTATGCGGGCAAGTTTCAGCATGGTGGGCCCCGGGGAGATCGAAGAGGGGATGAGGCGCTTTGCGGTAATGATAAAGAGAGAGGAAGAAAGGGTTTCCCCGGGGATTTAGAAGGGAGGTGAACTTGATATCGAGTGCCCGGGTGAGGAGTCCTTTTAATTCGTTTTCGGAAATAAAGGAGGTTTTATGAGAAGGTATAATCTGGCTTTGATTGTTATGTTGTTGGCGTTTGCCTGGATTCTCGCCCTTCCCTGCGGTGGTCTTCAGGCCCAGGAGAGGGTTTTCCTCTCGATCGGCACGGGAACTACCGGCGGTTCGTATTACCCCATCGGGGGGGGGATGGCCAAGATCTGGTCGGACAAGATCCCCAACCTGAGGGCCACGGTTCAGTCCACCGGCGGAACGATCCAGAACATCCAGCTCATGGCGGATAAACAGACCGAGGCTGGCTTCACCGACACCAAATACGTCCTTGCCTTCCAGGGCAAGGGGCCCTTCGCCGGAAAGCCTACCCCCTGGCTCCGAGGTCTGGTGCCCCTTTACCCGGAGCCGACCAACATCGTTGTTGCCAAGGATTCCGGGATCAAGGGTTTAAAGGACTTAAGAGGCAAGCGGGTCTCGATAGGCGCCGTCGGCAGCGGAACCGAGGCGACTTCAAGGGAACTCTTCTCTATCCTCGGGATGGATGTGGAAAAGGACCTCCGGCCCTTCATGTTGGGCACCGGCGAGACCGCAAGCGCCCTCAAGGACAAGCGCATCGATGCGGCAATCCTCGTAGGTTCCCTGGGCATGTCCTCGGTGGTTGAGATAACCTCTCTTAATCTCGTTGATTTTCTGGAAGTCGATGATGCCACCTTCCGCTCCATTTTCAAGGTGAACGATACCTGGGTCCAGTTCACCATTCCGGCCAATTTCTACCAGAATCAGCCCAGGGCGGTAAAAACCTATGCCTCGTTCAACATCCTGTCGGTGCGGGAGGATCTCCCGGCGGAGCTGGCCTACCAGATGACCAAGACCCTCTTTGAAAACAAGGCGGATCTCGTGGCCATAAGACCCACCATGGAAAACATGTCCCTGGAGAACGTCTCCAAGATCGCCATTCCTCTTCATCCCGGGGCGGTAAGATACTACCGGGAAAGAGGGGTAAAGTTCTAGCCCGGAAGGGGTCTGTCTGAACGACAGACCCCTTGATTTTACCGGCATATTCAAAAGGACATTTATGAAGGCAGGGACGGGAAACTTTGATAACCGCGAGGAGCTGGCCAGGGCGGAGGAGCTCATCAAAAAATACGACACCGAATCCCGGTTCAGAAAGCTGGTCGGCTGGCGGGGGGGAGTCGTTTCCGTCTGGCTGGTGGCCATGTCCCTCTTCCACCTCTATGCCGCCAGTATCGGGACCCTGACGACCAACATCCAGCGGAGCTGGCATCTGCTCTTTACCATGGTGGCCGTTTTCCTCCTTTACCCCCTGCGGGCCAGGGATGTGAAAAAAGGCAAGTTTTCTATTGCTGATGTTCTTTTGGCCCTGAGTAGCCTCGTGGTAAACGGCTATCTTATCCTGTCTTTCGATCAGATCGTCATGCGGGGGGCCAAGGTGACCCCCGGGGAGTTCGTTTTAGGGCTCGTTGCCATTGCCCTGCTCCTGGAGGCGGGCCGCCGGGTTTTGGGCTGGGGGCTTCCGATCCTCGCAACGGTTTTTCTTCTCTACTGCTATTTCGGACGCCTGGCCCCCGGCCTTTTCCAGCACCGCGGCTACACCCTGGAGCGGATCGTCCAGCATATGTACGTAGTCCCCGAGGGTATCTACGGGGTGGCCCTGGGGGTATCGGCCACCTTCGTCTTTCTCTTCATCCTCTTCGGGGCTTTTCTCAATTCCTCGGGAGGGGCGAGATTCTTCAACGATCTGGCCATGGCCACCGCCGGCCGGATGGGGGGAGGGCCGGCCAAGGTGGCGATCTTCGCCTCCGCCCTGCTCGGGACGATCAACGGGAGTTCCATCGCCAATACGGCAACCACCGGCGCCTTCACCATCCCTCTGATGAAAAAGGTAGGCTACAAGCCCCATTTTGCCGGGGCCGTAGAGGCCACCTCTTCCACCGGCGGGCAGATCATGCCGCCGGTCATGGGGGCGGCGGCCTTTATCATGACGGAATTCCTTTCGGTACCCTACACGACCATTATGAAAGCGGCGATCATCCCGGCGATTCTTTACTTCTTCAGCGTGTTTATGAGCGTTCACTTCACCGCCAAAAGATATGACTTGCAGGCCCTGCCGGAGGAGGTGCTCCCCCGGGTGAGGGAGGTGTTCAAATCCCTCGGGCATCTGATGCTGCCTATCATCCTGGTGATCGGTCTGCTTGTAGCGGGATATACGCCGGTATTTTCCGCCTTCTGGGGGACGATCAGCGTTTTTCTCGTAAGCCAGTTCCGCCGGGAAACCAGGATGGGGGTAAAAAAAATGATCGCCGCCCTGGCCGACGGGGCCCGGAGCGCCCTGGGGGTGGCGATTGCCTGCGCCCTGGTCGGTTTCATCATCGGTACCTCTTCCCTCACCGGTTTAGGGCTGACGGTGTCCAACAACTTCATCGAGCTGGCCCAGGGGATGCTCTTTCCCGCCCTGGTTTTGGCCATGGTGGCCTGCCTCATCCTGGGGATGGGGCTTCCCACAACGGCCAACTATATCGTCACCGCAACCATCATCGCCCCGGCCCTGGTCAAAATGGGGGTAGCGCCGATTGCGGCCCATTTCTTCGTTTTCTATTTCGGCATCATGGCCGATGTGACCCCGCCGGTGTGTCTGGCGGCCTTTACCGGGGCGGGGATCGCCGGGGCCAATCCGACGAGAACCGGGATTACCGCCACTACCCTGGCGATTTCGGCCTTCATCCTGCCTTATATGTTCGTATATAATCCCCAACTGCTCCTGCAGGGGGTGCATTTTTTCGAGGTGGTGATCCTCGTCTTTTCGGCCCTGGTGGGTATTGTCGCCCTCTCCGGGGGAACGATGGGATATCTCCTGGAAGAGGATAAAATCCCGGAGAGGATTATCCTTCTGGCGGGCGGCCTGTGCATGATCTATCCCGGGCTCGTCACCGATCTCATCGGCCTTGGATCGCTTGCCCTGGTGATAGTTATGCAGCTTATGAGAAGAAAGAGAAAAATAAGACAGACAGCCAAAATCTAGCAAAGGGGGCAAGAGATGAATTTTCAATTATCCGACGAGCTTACGATGTTGAGGGACACGGTGAGGGATTTCGCCGCGGAAAAGATCGCGCCTTATGCGGACGAATGGGACGAAAGGCACTATTTCCCTTATGAGGAGGTGGTCAAACCGATGGGCGAGCTGGGCTTCTTCGGAACGGTGATTCCGGAGGCGTACGGCGGAAACGAAATGGGGTGGCTCGCGGCGATGATCATCACCGAGGAGATCGCCCGGGCCTCAAGCTCCCTCAGGGTGCAGGTGAATATGCAGGAGATCGGCTGCGCCTATACGATTTGCCGCTACGGGTCGGAGGAGCTCAAAAAGAGGTATGTCTCGAGGCTCGTGAATGCCGATTTGCTCGGGGCCTTTGCCATCACCGAGCCGGAGGCCGGCTCCGACGTGATGTCGATGAAATCCACCGCGGAGGATAAGGGGGATTGCTGGCTTTTGAACGGGACGAAGACCTGGATCTCCAACGCCCCGATCGGCGGGATCAATATCTATTACGCCTACACCGACAGGTCCGCCGGGGCCAGGGGCCTGTCGGCCTTTGTAGTGGATCTCAAGAATTTCAACGGGATCACCGTAACGGACCTGCCGAAGATGGGCTCCCGTTCCTCACCTACCGGAGAGATCATCCTGGAGGATACCCGGGTGCCCAAAGATCACATCCTGGGCAAGCCCGGCGACGGGGCGAAGATCCTCTTCGGGTCCCTGGCCCAGACCCGCCTGTCCGCGGCGGCTGGCGGGATCGGCCTTTCCCAGGCCTGTCTCGATGCGGTCACCAAATATGCCATGGAACGGCAGCAGTTCGGTCAGGCTATAGGTCATTTCCAGATGAACCAGGATCTCGTCGCCCAGATGGCGGTGGACATAGAAGCGGCCCGGCTGATGGTCTACAAGGCGGCCTGGCAGAAGGATGAGGGGAATCTGGCCAACAACCTCGAGGTCGCCCAGGCGAAATACATTTCCGGAGAGCTTGCCTACAAGTGCTCCCAGTATGCCATGCGGATCCTGGGCGCTTACGGTTATTCCACCGAGTATCCCGTTGCCCGGTACTTCCGGGATGCCCCGACCTATGCGATGGTCGAGGGGTCGGCCAATGTCTGCAAATTCATCATCGCCCAGGACCAGCTGGGGATCCGCAAAGCGAACCGTTAGGAGGATGTGAACCGATGAGACCTTATTTCGAAAAGATGGATGAACTGGGAAAACCTTTGAAACCGGCCCAGATCAAGAGGATGGAAGATAACGTAAAAGAGGCCCAGGGGGTGATGAAGGGGATCGATGCGGAGGTTTCGCGCATCCGGAATTTCGGCATCTCCGACGACCAGTTGAAAAAGAGGGGCGAGATGACCGTCTGGGACCGGATCGAATATCTCGTAGATCCGGGCACCTTCTGCCCGCTGCATACCATCTTCGATCCGGACGCCGAGGAATCGGGCAGCACCGGGGTGGTGGATGGCCTTGCCCGGATCGGCGGCCGCTGGTGCGTCCTTATCGGCTTCAACAACAAGTGGATGGCCGGGGCCTGGATCGCCGGTCAGGCGGAAAACAACCTCCGGGTTACTGACATCGCGAAGCTCCTCAATCTGCCCTTGGTCTGGCTGGTCAACTGTTCCGGGGTGAAGCTGCCGGAACAGGAGAAGGTCTATGCCAACAGGAGAGGGCAGGGGACCTGTTTCTTCCGCCACGCGGAACTGGAGAAGCTGGGGATTCCGGTGCTCGCGGGAATTTACGGGACGAATCCCGCCGGCGGCGGCTACCAGGGGATAAGCCCGACGATCCTCCTTGCCCACAAGAACTGCAATATCGCCGTGGGCGGGGGAGGGATAGTGAGCGGGATGAGCCCGAAGGGGTTCTTCGATGCCGAGGGCGCCGAGGCGATCATCGATGCCACCAGGCACTTCAAGTCGGTCCCCCCGGGAAGCGTCAAGGTCCACTACGATCACACCGGCTTCTTTCAGGCGGTATTCGAAGAAGAGACGCAGGTTCTTGACGCCCTGAAGGAGTACATGAGCTATCTTCCCGCTTACAATCCCGCCTTTTTCCGGGTGGCCAAACCGGCCGAACCGAAGTATTCCCCAGGGGAGATCGCCTCGATTGTGCCTTTGAATCAGAAGTCGGGCTACGATTTCGACAATGTTCTGGCGAGGCTGGTGGACAACTCGGAGCACCTCGAATTCCACCCCGAATACGGCCCGGAGGTTTATACGGGCCTCGTCAAGGTGGATGGTTTCTTAATAGGGGCCATCGGCAACCGCCAGGGCCTGCTTGCGGATTACCCGGAGTACACAGGCGATTACATGGGGATAGGAGGGAAGCTCTACCGCCAGGGCCTGATAAAACTCAACGAATTCGTCACCCTCTGCGGCCGGGACCGGGTGCCGATTGTCTGGTTCCAGGATACCACCGGGATCGACGTAGGCGACACCGCGGAGAAGGCCGAGCTTCTGGGATTGGGCCAGTCGCTCATCTACTCGATCGAGCAGTCCAATCTGCCGATGATGCTCGTGGTTTTGAGGAAGGGGACCGCCGCGGCCCATTACATCATGGGGGGGCCCACCGCCAACAACAACACCGCCTTTACCCTGGGAACGCCGGCGACGGAGATTTACGTGATGCACGGCGAGACCGCGGCGGTGGCCAGTTACGCCCGGAGGCTGGTGAAGGAAAAGGATGCCGGCCAGCCCCTTGATCCGATCATCGGGAAGATGAACGAGATGGTGAGTCATTACGTAAACACCTCCCGCCCCTTCTACTGCGCCAAAACGGGGTTCGTAGATGAAGTGGTGCGCTTCGAGGAACTCAGGAAATATCTGGTCGCCTTCAGCAACGGGGTCTATCAGAATCCGAAATCCCTCTGTCCGAGGCATCATCTCCTGCTGCCCCGGATGATCCGTTCCCAGATTGTCAGGGGTCACAAGAGACCCGAGGCAGCCAGGGAGCTCTGAGAGATACCAAAAGATCGTTCCGCCGGGCGGCGGGGGCCTTTGACTCCCGTCGTCCGGCAGCGGTTAAAAGGGCCTGGCCTTTTCCCGGGTTCCTCTTCGCCCCGGGCAGGGGCTTTCCGGCAAGGGGCTAGCCGCGGGCGGCGTCCGGTATCTCGAGCCGGGCGAGGCCGGCGATGAGGTCGGAAAACCTCTCCCCCTGGATGGTTATATGCTCCCTGATCCGGGCGGCAGCCAGTTCTCCGTCCCCCGCGGACATGGCCTCCACAATCGCCAGGTGCTCAAGATATGAGGTGTTGAGACGGTTTCGCACCCGGAGTTGCAGGCGCCGATAAGGGCTTAACCGGCGGTGAAGGCTGGCGGCCTGCTCAGAGAGGAATCCGTTCCGGCTTGCCTGATAGATAGCCAGGTGAAACTGTTCGTTGCGCCGATAATATTCATCAGGATCATTTCTTGCCTCCTGCTCCCCGCAGCTCCTGTGAAATTCAACCAGAGCCTCAAGATCATCCGAGGTCATCCGGCGTACCGCGAGCCTCGCGCAGATGGCCTCGATCTCCGCCATAACCTCGAACATCTCGTAGAGTCTGTTCAAACTTATCGTAGCAACTACCGATCCCCGCCGGGGTCTTGTTTCGATCAGACCGATCGAGGCGAGCTGAAGGATCGCCTCCCTGATCGGGGTGCGGGAGACGCCAAACTCCCTTACCAGAACCGACTCGTCCAAACGCATCCCGGGCAGGTAGATACCGCAGGCTATCCGTTCCTCAATTATTTCCCTCACCTGCTCCGAGCGGCGAGGATGAACCTGGGAGTTTATCATCGATCTTTTCCTTGAAAAAGAATAACAGTATTTCTATACTGCCTGATATGATATATCATTACGAAAAAAATATCCAAACTAACCTTAAGATGAGGCAACCGATGAACGACAAGATAACCCGAAGAAACTTCCTTAAGGCCGGGGCGGCCCTGGCCATTGCCGGGACCGGGGCGGGCCTGCCGTCCCCGAAAGAGGCCTTCGCCAAAGCAGGCGCTTATGCGACGGTGATCGATCTTACCCGGTGCGACGGCTGTCAAGGGGAAGGGATCCCGAAATGCGTCGAGGCCTGCCGGGTCAAAAACCAGGCCCGCTTCCCCGAGCCGGTAAAACCAATCAGAGACCTCTGGCCCCATAAGAAACACGACGACTGGTCTGAGAAACGGGAGGTCATAAATACCCTCACCCCTTACAACTGGATCACCGTGGGGAAGATCCAGGAGGGGGGGAAGGACCTGTTCGTTCCCCGGCGCTGCTTCCATTGCGACAATCCCCCCTGCGCCAACCTCTGCCCCTTCGGTTCCCTGGGGAAATATGAAACCGCCGCGGTGGTGATCAATCCTGAGATCTGCATGGGAGGGGCCAAGTGCAAGGCCGTCTGCCCCTGGCAGATTCCCCAGAGGCAAAGCGGGGTGGGGCTTTACCTGAAGTTTCAGCCGCTTCCTATGGGAGGGGGAGTGATGTACAAGTGCGACCTGTGCCAGGATCTGATTGAGAAAGGGAAGCCTCCCGCCTGTGTCGCCGCCTGCGGGAGTCGGCTGGGCGAGAAGACCCCCCTCCACTTTGGGCCGCGCAAGGTGATGGAGGGGCTGGCCCAGACTCGCCGGAGTGAGATCGGCGGCGCTGTTTACGGCAAGGAGGAAAATGGGGGAACCTCGACTCTTTACGTGTCTTTGGTGCCTTTTTCTACGATTAGTTACCGGTTTAAGGAGGCCAAAGAGGAGATACATTTTAATCCGGTATCAAACAGGCTCAGCGATACCAATCGATATGCCGGAGCCTTCCTGGCCGCCCCTGTCCTTGCCGCTTTCGGGGCGATCGGTCTTGCGGTCAGGGAAAAGAGGGCGGAGAAAAAGGGGGGACAGTAATGGCTGAAAGAATATTGCCGCAGGAGAATGCCGTCTTACGCCATGAGCGGATCGAGCTTCTGGAACATTGGCTTTTTGCCCTGTCCGGCCTGATCCTGATCTTCTCCGGCTTCGGTGAGTTGCCCATGTTCAAGCGCTTCCTCGTCACCGAACTTCCCCTCATGTCCTGGTCGGGGGATTATTTCCTTCACCTTAAGATCCATTATCTAGCCGCGGTCATTTTCGTTTCCGTGGCGGTTTTTCATCTTGTCTATCACGGCCTTCTGGGCCATCGCGGCCTGATCCCGAAAAAAGGAGACCTGGGGGCTTCCGGGAAAACTATCCTCAGTTTCGCAGGCATCGGCCGGGAGCCGAAGTCGGGGAAATACCTGCCGGAACAGAGGCTGGCCTATCTCTACCTGGCTCTCGTGGCGGGAATCCTCATCGCAACCGGCCTGATTAAGGTCGTAAAAAACCTCCCCGGCATCTACCTGCCGCCGGGGCTGATCACCGTCGCCACACTTACCCATACGATTGCCACGGTGTTTTTTCTCCTCGGCGTTATCGCCCATCTGGCGGCGCTGGTGCTCAAGGTGAACCGTCCCCTGGTCAGGCCGATCTTCACCGGGAAGGTTGATCTTGATTACGTCCGCCTGCGTCATACCCTCTGGTATGATGAGCTCGTCGCCCTCGGACAGCCTGATGTAATTGCCGGAGAAGATGAGCCCCTTGAGGCGCTTGCCCCTCTGGAGGGCCTCGAAGGGGGAGGGGGCCCGGCAGAGGAAAAACCAGAAGGGTCTAAGGAGTAAACAGCATAAATACATTTAAGATTTCTCGTCGCTTACCCTCCTTGAATGACATTGTTCAAAGGTCTCAAGAAGAGGGTTTCCCAATCCACCGTATCCTCCCCCCGGAAGGCCCGGTCCGCCTCCCGGTTCAGGAGATCCTCCTGGCCCCGGTACTTGGGGGAGAAGTGGAAGAGGTTTAAGTTTTTCACCCCGGCCTCTCTGGCAAGGGCGCCGGCCTGTCTGGCGGTAAGATGGGATTTCTTGAGGGCCGCCTCGATGTCCCCATGGAGGAAGGTGGCCTCGATGAAGAGCTGGTCGGTATCCTTGACGAGCTCGACTATCTTCCCGGCGTTGGCCGGGCTGCCCAGGGCGTCGGTTATGTAGCCTAAGCGCCGGCCCCCTTTTATTACCACCAGTCTATCCCGCAGTTCCCCTAACAGGGCCCATTTTTCCCGGATCCGTCTTTCCCCGTCCCGCCACCAGATCCGGACGGGACAAGTGTCGTCACGGCCTTTTAAGATCAGCTCCTTGAGATCCATAAGCCACGGCCCCGTCGGCAGGGACATTTCCAGCAAGGCATTCTTTTTAATATTGACCCGGCTTTCCTCCTCAAAGCGGAAGGCCAAAACCGGGATCCGGTGATCCAGGATCGCCCCCTTCATCGTGAAGTAAGGCGTCTTGATCAGAACCCCGTCGAAGTCCTCTTCGACCGGCGGGGTCTTAAGCTTAAAGGAGCTTTTGCAGGAAAACTGCCCGGTAAGCCGCCGGCCGGAATCGATTTCCACCGCGGTAATGGCCAAGTCGTTGGCGTAGTTGTTGACGAGATTCCAGTTATACGAGAGAAGACGGTTGGAGACATGCTCAAGGAATCCCCTGGGCCCGAAAAGGTGGAGCCGCTTGTCCCGTCCGAGGCAGATTCTCAGGAGATGATCGAAGCCGATAAAATGATCCATGTGGGTATGGGAGACGAAGATGTAATCGATCTTCAGGATCTGTCTCGGCGTCAGACGGTGGATATCCCCCAGATCAAACAGGAGTGCCTGATGCCGGTACTTGAATTCGAGATACACCCCGGGATCGGAAAACAGGTCATTGATCGGAAAGACGGTAAACATATCCGGTACCGATTGCTGAAGGCTAGCGGACCCTCCCCCTGACCAGGGAGGCCAAAATCCCGAAAATGCACAGGATCGAGAAGATAACGAAAGCCGCCTGCATGCTCTCAAGAAAGTCGTCGTAGTTGGCCGGGGTTATTTCCGCCGGGCCTATGTATAACGAGAAAAGAAGCATCGTGATGCTCATGCTCAACGCCATTCCGATCTGTCTCATCGTGGCGATTGTTGCCGATGCGACCCCGTAAAACCGGCTTTCGATTGCGGACATGGCCGCATTGGTGTTGGGAGAGGAGAAGAGGGCAAACCCGAGCCCGAAGACAAGGAGGATGATCACGATAAAGGCAAGCGGGGTTTCTCTGGTCAAAAAGGACAATGTTACCAGGGTCACCGAGGTCAGGGTCATCCCGACGGAGGCGATGATCCGGGGCTCCCACCTGTCGGAAAGCCTTCCGGCCAGGGGAGAGAAGAGGGCCTGGACGACCGGGGCGGAAATGAGAACGAGCCCGGCCTTATCGGGGCTAAATCCCCTTATATATTGGAGGTAGAGGCTAAGGAGAAGGGAGGGGGCGAAGGTAGCGCTGTAATTGATCAGGGCGGCGAGATTGGAAAAGGTGAAGGAGCTGTTGTTTTTGAATATGCCCGGATCGAGAATCGGATATTTGGTCCTTCCTTCCCACCGGATAAAGATGAAAAAGGCCAAGAGCCCCGAGGCCAGAAAGGAGATGGCCAAAATTGCCGAAGGCCTGGTAAAGGCATACATGACGTTAAACAACATAATCCCGTAGATGGCAAAACCTGTGAAATCGATCTTCTCCCCTCTGGCCGGGGCCCATTCGTCCTTAACCTTCGCGGCGATCAGCAGCACCGTGACCAGCCCCAGAAGAGACGTCGCAAAAAAGATGCTCCTCCAGCCGAAATAATCCGTGAGCAATCCTCCCAGATACGGTCCCGCCGAAAGGCCGAGGTAGATTGCGGCCACGTTGATCCCTAAAACCCGGCCCCGCTCGGAGGCGGGAAAGGCCGAAGTCAAGATGGCCACGCTATTTCCGAAGATCATCGCCCCTCCCGCCCCCTGGATTATCCGGGCAGAGATGAGCAGGGAAGGCGATGTGGCAAGACCCGAGAACAGCGAGGAGAGGCTGAACAGGGCAAGTCCGTAAGTATAGATCCGTTTTCTGCCGTAGATGTCGGCGATCCTGCCTGCGGGAACGAGAAACATCGCGGCGGTAATCAGAAAAGAGTTCGCCGTCCAGCCCATGAGCAGGGCGTCCATTCCGAGGTCATAGCTGATCGCAGGCAGGGCGATGGTGGTGGAAGAGCCCATGAAGGGCGTCAGAAAGGCCCCCAGGGTGGAGGAGATCAGGATGAATCTTTTGCTGCGGCTATCGACAAAAAGGAAGAAATTCACTGGCCCGGTCGCTCATTTTCTTGAAACATTCCGCATCTGTGACTGAGGGTAAAAGGGCCTAAACCCCCAGGGGACCCTGCCAGGCCTTCTTCAGGCCGGAGATGTCTTCGCCGATGACCAGTTTGTCATCAAGCCCGTAAACCTCCAAAGTCTTCTCCGGGATCACCTTCCCGACAAGACCTGCCGGAAGACCGAGCATAAGGTCTTCGAAGGCGCCTTTCGCCTCAGGGGGGATGGTCACCACGAATCGGCTCGGGGATTCGGAGAAGAGTAAATGATCGTTGCGTTCGATGTTTCGGCAGGGGACCTCCCTCAAATGAATCGACATTCCCCAGCCCCCGGCAAAGGCGGACTCGGCCAGGGCCACCCCGAGGCCCCCATCGGCGCAATCGTGGCAGGAGGCGACCAGGCCTCGGTCGATCGCCCGGCTTAAGGCCTCATAAAGCAGCTTTGCCCGGGGGGCGTTTACCCTTGGCACCTGGCTTCCCAAACAGCCGTTTTGGGCGTACCATTCCGAACCCCCCAGCTCCGGGAGTGTCTCCCCCAGGACATAGACGAGATGTCCCGGGGCCTTGAGGTCCATAGTGACACACTTACTCACATCGTCTATCTTGCTTAGGGTGGAAAAAAGGAGGGTCGGAGGGATGGATATCTTGATCCCTCCGATCTGATAGTCGTTTTTCATGCTGTCCTTACCGGAGATGCAGGGCACCCCGAAGGCGGTGGTATAGTCGAAGAGGGCCATGTTCGCCCGAACCAGCTGAGCGAGTTTGTAATGGCCGTCGGGGGTCTTCTCCGACTGGACCGGATCGCACCAGCAGAAGTTGTCCAAACAGGCCATGTGGGCCAGGGAGCCGCCGACGGCGATATTGTTTCTTATGGCCTCGTCCAGGGCGCAGGCAGCCATGTGGTAGGCGTCCAGATCGCTGAGCCGGGGGCAGATGCCGCAGGCGACAACGAGGCCTTCGCAGGAATCAAGGAGCGGTCTTAGAACTGCCCCGTCTGACGGCCCGTCGTTTTCTACCCCTACGAGGGGTTTAACGACGCTTCCCCCCTGAACTTCATGATCATACTGTCGCACGATAGATTCTTTGGAGCAGATATTCAGCCGGGACAGCAGGGCCTTGAGCGCCTCCCCCAGATCTGCCGGTTCCGGGAAATCCGGTTCCTCAGATAAGGGAGGGGTAAAGCGGGCGTAAAGTTCGAGCCTGGGAAGACCCTCGTGGAGGAACTCAAGATCGATGTAGGCTACGGTCTTGCCTTCGTAGAGAATGTGAAAGTAGCCGGAGTCGGTGTACTGGCCGATAACCGTTGCCTCGACGTCCATCTGAGAGGCCAGGGTGAGAAAGGCATCGCTGTTTTCCGGCGGCACCGCCAGGGTCATCCGCTCCTGGGACTCGGACAGGAGAATCTCCCAGGGATTGAGTCCGGAATATTTAAGCGGCGCCTCCTCCAGATTGACGAGACAACCGCCGGAGAGTTTCGCCGTCTCGCCGATGGAAGAAGAGAGCCCCCCGGCGCCGTTATCGGTTATAGCGCGGTATAGGCCGCGATCCCGGGCTATAAGCAGAAAATCCGTCATCTTTTTCTGGGTAATCGGATCGCCGATCTGGACCGCGGTAACCGGCGACTCCTCGTGCAGCTCTTCCGACGAGAAGGTGGCCCCGTGGATCCCGTCTTTACCTATCCGCCCGCCGGTCATCACGATCAGATCCCCTGGGATGATTTTCTTTACATGGGTTTCCTTTCCGCCGATCCGGGCAGGCATGAAACCGCCGGTTCCGCAGTAAACGAGGGGTTTGCCCAGATACCTTTCGTCAAACACCAGGCAGCCGTTGACCGTGGGAATGCCGCTTTTGTTTCCCCCATGTTCAACCCCTTCCCGGACCCCTTCGAAGATGCGTCGGGGATGCAGGATTCGCCGGGGGAGCTTCTCTTCATGATCAGGGGGGGCGAAGCAGAACACATCGGTGTTGAAGATCAGCCGGGCGCCGATTCCCGTCCCGAAGGGATCCCGGTTTACCCCGACAATCCCCGTCAGGGCACCGCCGTAGGGATCGAGGGCGGAGGGGGAGTTATGGGTCTCCACCTTGAAGACCACATTCCAATCGTCGTTGAACTTGATGATCCCCGCGTTGTCCTCGAAGACCGAGAGGCACCAGTCGTCCTTGCCCTTTTCCTTCCGGATCAGATTGGTGGCCCTTTTTATGTAGGTCGTAAAAAGGGAGTCGATGGTCGTCACATTTCCCGACTCGTCGGTGTAATGGATGATACTGTTGAATATCTTGTGTTTGCAATGCTCAGACCAGGTCTGGGCAAGGGCTTCTAGCTCTGCGTCGGTTATCTTTTTTCCCAGCCCCACCTTTTTTCGGGCGGCAAGGACGGTTTTTGAGCTTAGATAATCCCGGATAGCCTTCATTTCGGCAAGATTCAGGGCTAAAACCCTGGAGCTGCTGAGCCGGTTCAGTTCGGCATCACCGAGGGAGAGGTCGATCTCCTCGACAACCGGCCGGTCCACTCCGATCACCCTGGGGATGCGGGCGGGGAGTCCGCTCGCCGGGAATTCGTCGGGGGAGACGATCTCATACCTTTCGATCAGTTCATTCGCCAGAAGGCCGACGGCTATTTCTTCGGCCTGGTTTCTTACGATTGCCCCCTTGATGAGGTATTGCCGGGAGGTGTAAACGGCCGGCGTGTCCGAATATTTTTTCCCCAGGAGGAGGGCGAGGGCCTCTCTGGCCGTTCGGCCCACATTGTCGGTAACCCCCGGCCGGAAGCCTACCTCTATCAACCAATGGAAACCGGAGGCAAGGGGAGCATCCACGGTGTAAAGCTGGCTGACCGGGTCCGCAAAGGCATTCTTTGCGATTGATTCGAGTTCGGCCGGGGAAAAATGCCCGTCTAAGGTGAATACCTCGATGGTCGTCACTCCATCAACAGGGATTCCCAGGTGCTCCACTATCCGTCTTCCGATCTTCTCTCCCAGAGGGTCCCGGATTCCCTCTATGTAGCCGACCTCTATCCTGTGA
>JBBIJM010000017.1:0-32775 GCA_037445955.1 Syntrophobacterales bacterium | reverse complement strand
CGGGAGAAATGGATAGAGCTCGGCGCGAGATACAGCGCAAGAGTTTGCTGGATCCATTTCAGGGGAACAAAATTCATCACCGAGACCTTTTACTGTGTCACCGTGGGCATGGATGAAATGTACGTCAACGGCGATTCGTACATCCCCGGCGCACGGTCGCTGGAGCCGTTGTTCAAAGAGCGAATGTTCGCGGAGGTGCAGTCATGAGTGTACGAATCAACATTCCTCAAGAGACGATAGCCGAGTTCTGCCGCAAGTGGAAAATCAGGGAGCTGTCCATTTTTGGGTCGGCGCTGGGAGGGGACTTCAGGCCGGATAGCGACGTCGATGTGCTCGTGGTTTTCGATGACGCGGCCAAATGGAGTCTTTTCGATTACCTGCATGCCGAAGAAGAATTGAAGCAACTATTCGGCAGGAAGGTGGATCTGGTGGAGAAAAAAGCCATCCGGAACCCGTTTCGGCGCCATCATATCTTGAATCACTGCGAGGTGATCTATGCGGCCTGAGGAACGAGATCCGGCCTATCTTTGGGATATGTTAGAAGCGGCACGGGCAGCCGTGGACTACACGGGAAACCTTGCCCTGGACAAATTTCTGGCAACCGGCAGAGAGGCGGCCATCATACGGCTGGCCGTGGAGCGGCAGTTGGAGATCCTCGGCGAAGCGGCCCGCAGAGTAAGTTCGCATTTCCGGGAAGCGCATCCCGAGCTACCTTGGCGAGAAATCGTCGGATTGCGGAATATCATCAGCCACGAATATGACAAGGTCAATTACGATCTGATTTACAGAATGGTGCGCGGTAATATTCCAGTGTTGATTGCCATGCTGGAGCCTCTGGTTCCTCAGCCGCCGGAGGAGCCGTGATGCCGCGAATGGCACGATCACACGCTAATTCAGCTTCAACAGCAGCGGCAAGCGGCCTCCAGCAATACGTCAAACTGGAAAACCGCCTGGTCCTGCCGACCTGGATCAGCAGCCTTTTGGGATACAAGAAAAACAAAGACCTGCTGGCCGATACCAGCAAAGGTGTTGCCTAGGGCTTCGACGCTTCGGGGCGGAGCTTCTTGCATCACCATGTGATCGGCCGCGGCAGTCAGGTCAAAATTCCCGTCAAGGATCTTGAAGGCTGATCCTGCATCTCAACTACCACCAGTTTCTGCACTATAACACCGAACCGCCGGACAACATCCTGTTCATCACGCCGCCTGGCGAGGTTTTGAGCGAGCAGCATCTAACCGAACTGGCCGCTTCCGGCATACCGGCCCGGCGCTTTGACCTGAATCACAGCGGTCTGTTTACGGGCGAAAAATGCCGTGCAGGTCATCGAAATCACCAAACTGGTGGAAGAAAAACGCGGCGGCGGGGTGAGCGTGTCCGTGGAGGCCTTTTGAGGGTGGACTGCCCCCCTGGGGCTGCACAGATCATGACGCTGTAATTAGAGCATCCTGACAGGGGTTCTGGGTTAACGTTAACTTCTCAAACTCACAGGGAGGGCGGTAGCCCAACGAGGAGTGCAGCCGCTTCTGATTATACACATCCTCGATGAAATAGGGAATCCGTTTCCGAGCATCTTCCATGGTCCGGTATTCCCAGAGCTGAACCTCCTCAGAAAAATGGATTCATCGTAAGAGTATCCAGCAGCCGGGGGGTCATCCTGAAGCCCCGGTCAACACAGTCCGTTTACAAATTCTGGTAATAAACCATTCCGTAACAAAATCACCGCTTGTTCAAAGCTCTCAGTGGTATACTTTCTGATGACCATTTTTGGCTCCTTTTATCACGACCGGAAACAACTCAGGAAGGATGAAAATAATTACGCAATCTTAGTTAGTCACCCAGCAGCGTCCTTAGCAGATAAAACAACAGAGGCACGGCCATGGCGGGCAGCATGTTGCCCACTTTTATTTTCGTTATTTCTAAAAGGTTGATGCCGATACCCATAATCAGCAAACCGCCCACGGCTGACATCTGTCCGATTACAGCGGGGACCAACAGGTTTTTCAGTACAGCTGCCGATAATGTGATGGCGCCTTGGTACACGAATACCGATACCGCTGAGAAGGCCACTCCAATCCCCAGCGAGGATGCCAGGATGATCGAAGCAATTCCGTCCAGCACCGATTTGGCATAGAGCGTCTGATGGTTGCCGGCCAGTCCGCTTTCCAGGGATCCCACGATGGCCATGGAGCCAACGCAGTAAATCAGGCTGGCGGTGACAAAGCCCTGGCCGATATCGCTGCCGTTCTTAGAAAGCCGGTTTTGGAGCCACTGGCCCAACTGGTCTAGGCGCTGTTCGATGCTGAGGAACTCCCCGATTAGACCACCGATGGCCAGACTGGCGATTACCAGCAGCAATTCTTCCGTTTTAAGGGCTGCCTTGAGACCGATCAGTATGACGGCGAGGCTGATGGCCTGCATGATCGTAACTTTGTACTTATTCGGTATCCCGCCCTTGAGGACAATACCGATCAAACTGCCGCCGGCAATGGCCAGCGCATTGACGATAGTGCCTAACAATTTAAGTCCTCCTAAGGATAACTTGGCCTGATACCGGCTTTCCGTGTCTTTCGGGCCGGTTCAAACAACCCGTTGACCCATAGGAAATTAGGGACAATAGTGCAAGCATTATTTATTTTACCGTTGGTTGGCAGACCTCTGTGAATTCCGCTCTGAACCAATCAAAGGGGTGTGGATATGGGGTCAATGTGGATATAGGGTCAGACTTGAATATTGTGCTTGAGACGTTCACTGTTTTTGAGGCAGAGTAACCGCGAAATGACAAAATTATCGGTTTTTCAAAGATCTTAAATAAAATTCCAACCTTCCCCGGGTTGGAAACCGGGGGAAGGGTCCCCTGATTATGCCTTGCCGACCGCCGCTTAAATCCTTCTTATTGGGGAGCGTTTATACGCCCCCTCCCTTTCCCCGTACCTTCCGGGGGGCGCAGGCCCAGACGAAAGGGATCGAGGCAAGGCCCGCCGCCACCCCGACTAAAATCGCCGCCTGATAACTCCCGGTATGATCTTAAGGTAATAGGGGAACAGCGCCCCTATTATCATCACCGGCACCAGCCGGAACTGCCCGGAGAAGGTTGCTCTGTTTGACGTTCCCAGGCATTTCGACGAGTCCATTTTTGCAATCATGGGTCCTCAATTTATCCCGGCGATTCTGGCAGGGAATGAGGCCGGCGATAAGACTAAACGAAGAAAAATAAACTGGACATCGATTGCGTCATATGTTAGGCGCAATCCAAAAGATCAGGCTCCTCGGGAGAAGGGGATAAGTCCTCTTCCTCTGCCGGGACGGATGGATAATAAACATGAATTTCGGTGGGTTAGACGACCGATTCAGTGACAGGGATAAGGCCAGATTTGTCGTCCTGCCCGTTCCCTATGATCTGACATCTACCTACCAGCCGGGGTCGAGAAGGGGGCCGCTGGCAATCCTCGAGGCCTCCGGCAATATGGAACTCTACGACGAAGAACTTGATCGGGAGACCTGCCGGGTCGGGATTCACACCCTGGATCCTCTGGAGATCGATGCCCGGGGACCGGCGGAGATGATCCGGTCGGTTAAGGAGGCGGTGGCGGATATTCTAGAGGAAAAACAAATTCCCGTGATCCTGGGCGGGGAGCACAGTATCAGCTACGGTGCCCTGCTTGCGGTAAGAGACCTGTTTCCCCGGGTCGGGGTTTTACAGCTTGACGCCCATGCGGACCTGCGGGAGGAATATCAGGGCAGCCCCTACAGTCATGCGTCGGTGGCCAGAAGGATGGCCGAGGCGGTTCCTGTCTGCCAGGTGGGGATAAGGAGCATGTCGGCCCCGGAGGCAGAATTTATCCGCCAGGGTAAGGTAACGAGCTTTTCCGCTGAGTTTGTGAGGGGGAAAAAGAACTGGCAAACCGAGATAACCCGCCGGCTGCCGGAGGATGTCTATGTAACGATAGACCTGGATGTCCTGGATCCGTCGGTGATGCCGGCAACTGGAACCCCTGAGCCCGGGGGGATTTCGTGGCAGGAGATCCTGATCCTTCTCAGGGAGGTTGCCCGGAAGAAGAGGATCGTGGGTTTTGATGCGGTGGAGCTGGCGCCGATTCCCGGCCTGGTGGCCCCGGATTTCCTGGCGGCGAAGCTTGTTTACCGCCTCATGGGCTATTTGAGTGAAAAAGATAAAGATTAAGGAGAGTTGAATTGAAACAATATGTGCCCCAGAAGATTTTTTTTACCAAGGGGGTGGGAAATCACCGGGAGGAGCTTCATTCTTTTGAGCTGGCCCTGCGGGATGCGGGAATTGAAAAATATAATCTCGTCCAGGTTTCGTCCATCATGCCGCCGAATTGCAAGGTAATCTCCAAGGCCCATGGTCTTGCGGAATTGCAGCCCGGGGCGATCACCTTTTGCGTAATGAGCCGGTGCTGCAGCAACGAGCCGCGGAGACTGCTCGCGGCGTCCGTCGGCTGCGCTATCCCGGCGGACCGGAATACCTACGGATACATCAGCGAACATCACTCCTTCGGCCAGACGGAGAAGCAGGCAGGCGAATATTCGGAGGACCTGGCGGCGGCGATGCTTGCCTCTACCCTCGGGATCGACTTCAATATCGATGAGAGCTGGGACGAAAAGAAGGAGATCTTCAAGATCAGCGGGAAGATAGTGAGCACCAGAAACATCACCCAGTCGAGTATCGTCAAGAATGCCGGATACACCACGGTTGTTGCGGCGGCGGTGTTCATATTCTAGGCCTTGCCTTCCGGATCCGGAAGGCTGAAACGAGTAGAGCTTTTACCCCGGTTAAAAACCCCGGACCGATGGCGAAGGGAAACAAGAGCCCATGCAGCCCCTGACCTTGCCGGTATTGCCTTCAATTATC
The DNA here is from genome assembly GCA_037445955.1 of Syntrophobacterales bacterium. GTDB lineage: Bacteria > Desulfobacterota > Syntrophia > Syntrophales > CAMTWB01 > JBBIJM01. The sequence goes on along the minus strand of JBBIJM010000017.1, from coordinate 27,905 downwards.
GGGTTTGTCGTGCTGGTGGTCATCTCCGGTTTTGCTCTGGGACAGGGGTTTAGAAAACCGGTTAATTTCCTTTTCGCCGCGGTCACCTTCCTGGCCGCCTTGATTAATGCCGATGTGGCCCTGATCTCCCTGGTCGAAAGCCGGACTCTCGCCCAGGCGATAGATCGGGTGGCCCATATGTTCTTTATCTTTATCCCTCCGGTTTATATCCATTTTGTCCATTACTATTTGAAGATAGAAGAAAGAAGGTGGTTGGAATATCTTTCCTACCTCCTGGTGCTTTTCATCCTTGTCCTGGTGCCGACCCCTTCATTTATAGCGGGGCTCAATTATTACGATTTCGGAACAGTGGCCAAGGCGGGACCGCTGTATCACCTCTTTTCCCTGCTGGTGATCGTCACCTTTTCCTACTGTCTCATTTGCCTCTACCGGCGAATGGGTTTGACCGAAAGCAATCTTGAAAAGAACCGCCTCAAGTATCTCCTGGTGGGCATGGGCGGGACAGGTCTATTCCTGTCCCTCAATATCCTGCCGATCAGCGGTTATCACGTCTATCCCATGAGTAATTTCAGTTTTGTCCCCGCCTTGTTATTAGCTTATGGTTTTCTCAAATACGACCTCTTCGATCTGGGTCTGGTTTTGAGAGAGGGGGCAAGCTACTTTCTCCTGACGGCTATTATGACGGTAATTTACGTGGCCATCATCGCCGGATTCAATTTCGTATTCTGGGGTTATTCACTCCCCCATGGGGTCGCCCTCTCTTTCATTCTGGCAATGCTTATGGTCTGGTTGTTCAACCCGCTTAGAAACAGGCTCCAGACTGCGATCGACGGGATCTTCTATAAGGGTAAATACGACTATAAGAAGCTGCTTAAGGAAATAAGCGGGCAGATGGCGTCCCTCCAGGAGGCCGCCCAGATCAGGAATCTTTTCTTACGCTTAGTTTTCGACGCCCTGAAGGTATTTCATATAGAGGTGCTCCTGGCGGAGAACGACGGCTCTTTTACCCGGTACAGGTATGACGATCAGGGAGAGAAACCGGCGGTCTCGGCGGATTTAAGGGACGATGACCCGTCGGCTCCGCTTCTGGCGGGATTTAAGGGTGCCCTCACCAAACAGCAGGTGAACCTGTTTTTCCCGCAGGAGAGGGATCGGGAGGCGCTCGCCGAACTCTTCCTCCGACTGGATTCCTATCTGCTGGTTCCCCTGGCTTCCCGCTTGAAACTGGCGGGGGTGATTTCCCTGGGCCAGAAGAAATCGGGAGAGCTTTTTGTGAAAGAAGATCTGGAGATGCTCTCTACGTTGGCAAGCAGCCTCCTTATCTCTTTAGACAATGCCCGAAGTTATCTCGCTTTGGAGTCTCTGAATCGGGAATTGGAAAGGAAGGTTGAAGAGAGGACGGGCCAGCTCCGTCAGGCCCTGGAGGAGAAGGAGAGGACCCAGGGACGGCTGATTAAGTCTGAGAGCCTGGCGGCGATAGGCCAGCTCGTGGCCGGGGTCGCCCACGAGTTGAACAACCCCTTGAGTTCGGCTAAGAGCCTCCTGCAGACCAGCGTCGATGAAATCGAAACCTGGCGGGTCGGCAGGGAAAAGAAGGCCGAGATTATCGACGACTTAAACTTTTCGCTCAAAGATCTGACCAGGGCCGCAGAGATTGTCAAAAGCCTGCTTAGCGTCTCGAGGATACAGGAGACCTATGTGGAAAAGGTGAATATGAACGAGGTCATCGAGGATGCCTTAAGAATTCTCTATAACAAGTACAAGTATCTCCCCCTGGAAATTGAAAAAAACTATGCCGGCGATCTTCCGGAAATCTCCGGGAACTTTGCCGGCTTGAGCCAGATCATGATCAATATCATCAAAAATGCGATACAGTCCCTCCCCGAAGGTCGGGGCAGGATCGTCCTTGTCACGTCCCGGAAAGGCAACAATGTCCTGGTTGAGGTGGCGGACAGTGGCCGGGGGATGACTTCCAAGGAAATGAGGAACATCTTCAAGCCCTTTTTCACCACCAAAGAGGTCGGGGAGGGGGTGGGGCTTGGTCTTTATATATCTCACGGGATAGCCGAGCGGCACGGGGGTCACATCTATGCGGCAAGCGAGGAGGGCAGGGGTTCTTCCTTCAAGATAGAGCTGCCGATAGACGGTTCTTATAGAGAGACCGCGGCTGGGGCTCTCTTCGATTGATCGAAAGAGGGCATTGAACCATTGCTGATTTTGTCGTTTCGACCTTAAAAGCTTTCCTGGAGGTGATAATGACTGGAATGCTGGTAGTTGACGATGAGGTGGGGATAAGGAGATCATTGAAACGGGTCCTCGAACCCGCCGGCTACCGGGTCCTCCTCGCCGAGAACGGCGCCCGGGCGATAGAAATAATTACCGGGGCCGTCGACGCCATCGAGACGGTCATTTCCGACTACCGGATGCCCGGGATGGACGGTCTGGCCACCCTGATTGCCATCGGAAAGATAAATCCCGAAATTACCAGAATTATCCTGACGGGATATGCCACCATGGACAGCGCCATCGAGGCGGTCAATTCGGGGATCGACGGATTCATCACCAAACCCTTCGACAACAATGAGCTCAAAGCCAAGGTAAAGGAATACGGGGTCAAGAAAAGGCTCAAACAGTTCGTTTCGGAGCAGGTGCTTGCCGAATTGCTCAGAGAGGGGGGGCAGATACGGCCGAGAAGGCAAAAGGTGGCGGTCCTTTTTTGCGATGTGCGCGGGTTTACCTCTCTGGCCAGACAGATGGAGCCCGAGGCCCTTACCGAACTGATGAACCGCAATTATTTCTCCCCGCTCGACAGGATAGTAGTCTCCCATAACGGCACCCTGGACAAGCATATCGGGGACTCAATCATGGCCGTCTTCGGCGCCCCGGTCGCGAGGGCAAATTATTCCGACCAGGCCTTGACTTGCGCTTTGGCCATGAGGGAGGAAATGGAGAGGATCACCCGGAAGCCCGGGGCTTCAGGTCTTAAGATCGGGATCGGGATAAGTTCGGGGGAGGCGATCTGCGGTTTCTATGGGTCATCGCTGAAGAAGGAGTACACAGTCATCGGCGAGCCGGTAAATCGGGCGGCCCGTCTGGAAAAACAGGCGGCGCCGGGACAGATACTGTTCTGTGAGGAAACGTGGGAAAAGGTTCAGGCCTCCTATCCCCTGAGGCTAAGCCCGGTGACCGTATCAAACGGCAGGGAGAACATCCGGGCCTATGCCGCTTAGGCCGAGGGTTCGGGATGGCTGGTTTCGATCTTCCCTTTTTAGGTTTAAGGCAAATGGTTAAATTGAAGCAGTTCAGATACGGGGCGGATAATCTCGCCTATCTCCTCTATGACCACCGGGAGGCCGTGGCGATAGACGGAGGGGCCGCAGAGGAGATCCTCTCCTTTCTCCGGGATAACGACCTTCGCCTTATCCTTATTGCCAATACCCACAATCATCCGGATCATGTAGTCGGCAACGAAATCCTGGCGAGAGAAACCGCCGCCCCGGTAGCAGCAATGGGAGAACTCGACCGCCTAAAATCGATCCGGCCCGGCGGCCGGGAGATCAAGGTCTATCGAACCCCGGGCCATACCGACGATTCGGTCTGTTTTCACGCCGGCGATTACCTCATAACCGGCGATACCCTTTTCAACGGCACCGTGGGAAACTGCTTCTCCGGGGACTTGCGGGCCTTCTATATATCCCTTAAGCGGATCATGGCCCTCCCGGCGAGAACCCTGATCTATCCCGGTCACGATTACCTCGAGCTGGCCCTGGAATTCCTAGCCAGGCTTGATCCGGGCAATGAGACCGCCTTGGGTTACCGGAATAGCTGCCGGCCTGGAGAGGTATTTTCCACCCTGGCCGAGGAGTTGAAAATGAATCCCTACCTGAGATTCAACGAACCGGGGATGAAGGAAATTCTCAAGGAAAGGGGATTATCGGCAGCCGGTCCCTGGCAGCGGTTCCTTTCCCTCATGTCGATTGAATAACCCATCTGATAGGGCAAGGTGTTTCCCTGTTTAATCAAAGACTAAAACCTTGGCCCCCCGGATCCGCCTTTCTTTCAAATCTCTAAGGGCCAGATTGGCCTCCTTCCAGGTGAAGGTCTCAACCTCCGGTTTCAGGTTGCATCGGGCGGCCAGGGCGAGGAATTCTCCGATATCCTTCCTCGTGACGTTGGCCACGGACTTGATCTCCTTTTCCCGCCAGAGGAGGGAGGCGTAGTCCATCTCGATCCGCCGACCCCGATGCGCTGCATCGCGGTTATTAACATGAGAAACTTGCTCTTTTAAGATCATGTAAGCAGGAAGAGCCGTACTGGCTGTGAAGTTTCTCAGGAGGAGTCTGGAGATGTCCCCGGCTTCTTTTCTGATCGCATTGATCACGAGTCTGCCACCCGGCGCCAGGTTCTTCAGGGCGCAAACTACGGGATACCAGGCGGGGGTCGTATCGATGATCCGCGTCAGTTCCTCCGGGGGGGGCTCGTCTATATCCCCGGTCCAGAAGGCGCCGAGTTCCCGGGCGAAGGCCCTTTCCTTTTCCCCGCGGGCAAAAATGAAGAGTCTTACCCCGGGATAGAGACTCCGGACAAGCTTGGCGATCAGATGGGCCGAGGCGCCGAATCCGGTGAGTCCCAGGTTTTCTCCGTCCGTAAGGTTTGAAAGATGTAGGCTACGGTAGCCGATTGCCCCGGCGCAAAGAAGGGGCGCCGCCTCGGCATCGGTGAATACCGGTGGGATTTCGTGGGCGAAATCCTCGCGAACCAAGGCAAGCTGGGCGTAACCGCCCGGGGCGTCAAGCCCGGTCGCCCGGAAATCCCGGCAGAGGTTTTCCCTCCCTTCCCGGCAGCGGGGGCAGGCGCCGCAGGCGTGGTTTATCCAGCCGACACCAACCCTTTCGGCGAGACCGAACCGTTTGGCCCCGGGGCCGCGGCCGATGACCTTACCGATGATCTGGTGCCCGAGAATCAGAGGAAGACGGGGCGGGGGCAACCTCCCCTCAATTTCATCGAGTTCGGTATGACAGACGCCGCAGGTCCTTACTTGGATTAAGAGCTCCCCCGGGCCGGGGATCGGATCGGGAACCTCCGCAATGGTCAGGGGATTTTCCCGGGGATCGCCGAATCCCTCGAGGAGCAGGGCCTGCATTTCCTCCCTCCTTGTAAAATTATAGTATCCGGGTTATAATTTTCGGGAGCTTTGAAAAAACGGTGATCTTGTCGTTTCGACCGCAGGGAGAAATCTTAAACAGGCCGCAAGCATTATGATTTACCGTCCCTTGCGCTCATTTGGATGACATTATTCAAAGCCCTCTTTTAGCAAAGCAACTCTGCAGGGAAGTGGCAATGATGTCAAGGGAAAGATGGATAAAGGTTTTACTGGGCCGATTGTCGGTGATCGTTGCGGTCGGATATTTGCTTTATCCGGTCTCCACCCTGGCCCTTACCATCGCCGAAGAGAAAAAGATCGGCCAGGAATTCCAGGAGAAGCTCAAAAAAGCGGGGGTCCTTGTGGAAAACAGAAAGGCGAGGGAATATCTGAGAGGTCTCGGCCAGCGGCTCGTCGAGGGAATCCCCAAAGGCCCCTTTGATTTTAATTTTCATCTTGTAAAAAGCGCCGCGGTCAATGCCTTTGCCACCCCCGGCGGACATGTATACGTCAACACCGGTCTTGTCAATCTTGCGGCCAACGAGGCCCAGCTCGCCTCGGTTATGGCTCACGAAATAGCCCACATCAACGCCAGACATATTGCCCAGATGATCGAACGGTCTCAGAAGGTAAACGTCGCCGCCCTGGCGGCGATGATCGCCGGGGCCTTTCTCGGGGGCAGCGGAGACCTGTCGGCGGCGGCGATCGGCTTTTCCCTCGCCGGGGCGGCAACGATAAATCTGAAATACTCAAGGGGCCAGGAAGAGGAGGCCGATAGGCTGGGCCTTGCCTATCTGGTCGCTGCCGGTTACAATAGCCAGGCAGCCCTGGATTTTTTAAGGAGCATGAGAAGGTATGAATTCTATTCCAACAGTGTGCCCTCGTATTTTCTCACCCATCCCGGGATCGAAAACAGGATCAGATACCTCGACTCGTTGATCCAGACCCGCTTCCCTCCCACCGGCCTCAGCCAGATCGGAAGTGATTTCCGGAGGGTAAAGACTTACGCCCTCCTGGAGCGAGGCGACCATCAGGGGAATCTCCGCCATTTTCAGGGGAATCTCGCCTCTGACCCGGCGGATCTGGATTCCCTTTATGGCCTGGCTATCACCCAGGAGATAATGGGTTTCTTCGAGCAGGCCCGGGAGAATTTTCAAAAGGCCCTGGCCCTTGCCCCTGGGGATGCCGATATCCTTAAAGGACTGGGGATGGCCTTCTTGAATCAGGGGAGGCACGACGAGGCCATCGACCTCTTCCGGCGGTCTTTGCGGGTCGAGGAGAAGGACAAGGAGGCCTTGATCGGCCTTGGCCGGGCGTATCAGGGCAAAGGGGACCATCAAAGGGCCTTGTCCGCATTGGATCGGGTGGCCGGAATTGAAGGCGAGAACACCGCCGACTACTATTATACCCGGGCGACGGTATCCGGCCGCCTTGGCGACAAGGGGGATTCCCATTACAACTTTGCGAAATACTTCAGGATGATCAAGAGGGTGGATTCCGCTGCCTATCACTATCAGGAAGCGGCTGATCATTTCCCCCCGGATACGGAACGGGGAAGGGAGATTCGCAAGGAACTCGAATCCCTTAAAGCCGGGGATAAGCCCAGGCCGCGAGAGAGGAATCTCCGTTGATCGGGGTTCCTTAGGGAGGCTCAGCGAACCGACAGTTTAACAGGCAGGTATTTCAGTTTGTCCGCCCAGGCGAGCAAATCAGCTTCGCTTAAGTAATGTCCTTCCAGGAAAGAGGCATCCAGGGTCTTGGAAGGGATAAACCTCTGCATAACAAAAGAGCCCGTGATTTTAAATTGTTCGATCATTCTTGCCAGATCGTCAGAAGATAGAAGGGAAGGATGAACGGTGGTGCGGAATTCATAGGGCACCTCAGATCCCATAATAATTCCTGCCGAGCGTTTGATCCTCTCCGGATCGACCGGCGCCCGGACGATTGCCGGATACTTTTCCACGGGCCCCTTGAGATCCATGGCCAGATAATCAAGGAGGCGGTCTTTGATTATCGTCTTGAGCATTTCCGGAGAGGAGCCGTTGGTGTCCAGTTTGACTGCCATTCCCAGTTCCTTTACCTGGGCGATGAAGGAGGGGAGGTCCGCTTGGACGGTCGGCTCCCCCCCGGTTATCGCTACCCCCTCCAATCTTCCCCGGCGGGTCTTGAGAAAATCCAGAACCTCTTTTTGGGGTATGGCCGGACCAAAGAGTTCCTCGTTTACCAGTTCCGGGTTGTGGCAGTATGGGCAGCGAAAGTTGCATCCCCGGGTGAAGATCACCGCGCAAATCCGTCCGGGGAAGTCGTTTAAGGATACCCGCTGCAGGCCGCCTGTGATCATGATTTAGAAGTTGTAAACCTTCCGCAAGGTAAATTCTTCCTTCTTGCCGAGATTCCATTGCTTAACCGGCCTTAAGTAACCGACGACCCGGGAATAGACCTCGCACTCGGCGGCGCAGATCGGACAGGATTCCCTCTCCCCGTTTAAGTAGCCATGTTGAGGGCAGACGCTGAAGGTCGGGGTGAAGGTAAGGTAGGGCAGGCGCGAGGAGGTGCAGATCCTGCGGATCAGATTCTTTAGCGCCTGGTGATCCGATATCCTTTCGCCGGCAAAGATGTGAAAGACCGTGCCGCCGGTATATTTGGTCTGGATATTTTCCTGCAGGTCGAGGGCCTCGAAGACGTCGTCGGTGTAATTCACCGGGAGCTGGGAGGAATTGCTGTAGAAGGGCTCGATGTTTGCGCCCCGCTCCCGGTTTAAGAAGTAGATGTCGGGATACTTTGCCTTATCCATCCGGGCGAGGCGATAGGACGTCCCCTCCGCCGGGGTTGATTCGAGGTTGTAGTTGTTGCCCGTTTCCCTTTGAAACTCGATGAGCCTGTTTGTCATGAAATCCAAAACCAGTTGGGCGAACTCCTGGCCTTTCGGGGTGGAAATGTTCTGCTGGAAAAGATTGACACAGGCCTCGTTTAGACCTACCAGACCGACGGTGGAGAAGTGATTTTTCCAATATTCATCAAACCTCTCCTTGACCCCCCGGAGGTAGTATTTAGTGTAGGGGTAGAGGTTGCCCGCGGTGAATTTTTCGAGAATCTTTCTCTTGGTCTCCAGGCTTTCTTTGGCGAGCGTCATGAGCCGGTCGAGGCGCTTGAAGAATTCTTCCTCCGTTTTTGCAAGATAGCCGATTCTCGGCATGTTGATCGTGACGACGCCTATCGAACCGGTAAGGGGGTTGGAACCAAAGAGACCGCCCCCCCGTTTCTCCAGTTTCCGGTTGTCGATCCGCAAGCGGCAGCACATGCTCCGGGCGTCCTCAGGCCTCATGTCGGAATTGATAAAATTGGAAAAGTAAGGGACGCCGTATTTTGCCGTCATTTCCCAGAGCGACTCGATCCCCGGGTCGTCCCAATCGAAATCTTTGGTGATGTTGTAGGTCGGGATGGGAAAGGTGAAGACCCGACCCTTGGCGTCTCCTGAGCTCATGACCTCGAGGAAGGCCCGGTTGAAGATATTCATCTCTTCCTGAAAATCGCCGTAGGTCTCCTTCTGGGGCACCCCGCCGATGATCACGTTCTGTGCCGCGTAATATCCGGGAACGTTGATATCCATGGTGACGTTGGTGAAGGGGGTCTGGAATCCGACACGGGTGGGGACGTTGATGTTGAAGATGAATTCCTGGATGGCCTGCCTCACGTCGCTGTAGGTCAAGCGGTCATAACGGATGAACGGGGCGAGCAGGGTATCGAAATTGGAGAAGGCCTGGGCGCCTGCCGCCTCCCCTTGCAGGGTATAGAAAAAGTTTACCACCTGGCCCAGGGCGCTACGCAAATGACGGGCGGGCTTGCTCTCCACCTTTCCCGACACCCCCCTGAAACCTTCGAGAAGGAGATCGTGAAGATCCCAGCCTACGCAATAAACGGAAAGGATACTCAGGTCGTGGATGTGGAAATCGCCCCCGGTGTGGGCCTGTCTTATCTCGGGGGAGTAAATCTCGTTTAGCCAGTAGACCTTGCTCACCTCGGAGGAGATGTAGTTGTTCAGGCCCTGGAGGGAGTAATCCATGTTACTGTTTTCGTGGATCTTCCAATCGATCTTCTTTAGGTATTGATCAACCAGGTCCACCTCCATCTTGTTGGTTATCTCCCGCAGACGGGCATGCTGATCCCGGTATATGATGTAGGCCTTGGCCGTCTTCCGGTAGGAAGTGGTCAGGAGAACCTCCTCGACGATGTCCTGGATCTCCTCGACGGTGGTGATCCGGTCGTCGAAGAGCCGCTCGGCAAGGTTCAAAACCTTGATGGTGAGCATCCTGGCGGCGGTCTCATCGAACTCTCCCGTGGCCCGGCCTGCCTTGGCGATGGCTCCGGTGATCTTATCGGCATTGAATTTTACCAGTCGGCCGTCCCGTTTTCTTATCTTTCCATGCATTTAACCTTCCCTATCCTCCCGATTCAGCTGATTACCTCAAGAACGCTATATGTTGGGGTATGGCTAGTAACTACCACAATATCTGGGATTGTCAAGGGGAAAAATCGGGATATATGAAAGCTTTGAATAATGCCATTTCAAGGGATGCCGGCGACGAGAAATCTTAATCCATTCACGATGTTTAAGATTTCTCGCCTCGTTGGAAAGGGCCTGGATGTAGTCGAGATGACAAAATCAGCAATACTTCAAAGCTCCCGGTATGAAGATAATTATCTTAAAGGCGCAGGCGGCCTGATCCGGGAGGCCGGGACGGCAATCAGGGTGACTAGGGCCTTGGCCGCAACCACCTCCCTTTCCCTGAGCACATCAAAAACCTCGGATTCCCCGATGACGATAGTTCCCCCCTCCCGAATTATCCTGGCCCGGCAGCGGATCTCTCCGCCTGCGGCGGGATTTAAGAAGTTGATCTTGAATTCTACCGTCAGGATCCTTTTATCATCGGGGATAACGGTATAGCCCGCATATCCCGCGGTATGATCGGCCATCGTCGCCAGCACGCCCGCATGGATATACCCGTCCTGCTGGCGATGACGGGGGGAGATGAAGAGACGGGATTCGAGAAACCCCCTTTCGAGACGGATCGCCTCGAAACCGACGTCGGCGACGAACCCCCGGGTGAAATCCTTCCGTATTTCCTCCAGCCGTTTCAGGGACGGGAGATATTTCATTTCGCTTTCTCCTTGTTTTTTCCGGCGATTCATATAAGTCTTGCCTGCGGGAGGTTCGGATCATGACCCTGGATGAACTATTAAATGCTCAGGTAAAAGGCTTTCTCGATCCACAAGAGGCCAGGGGACTCTATCTCCTGACCAGGGAAGCCTCCCCCCTCGGCCCCTGCCTTGAAATCGGCAGCTACTGCGGCAAGGCCACCCTTTTTCTCGGACAGGCCTGTAAGGAAAACGGGGCGATCCTCTTTTCCCTCGATCATCACCGGGGTTCGGAAGAGCAGCAGCCAGGCGAGACCTACTACGATCAGGATCTGCTTGACTGCAGGTCCGGTCTCATCGATACCTTCCCCTTCTTCCGAAAAACCCTCAGGGATTTCCATCTGGAAGATACGGTGGTTGCGATCTGCTCCCCTTCCGCCCTGGCCGCCTGCAACTGGACCACCCCTCTTAGCCTCGTCTTCATCGACGGCGGCCATTCGTTTGCCGCGGCCTATGCCGATTATTCACTGTGGATGCGGCATTTGCTTCCCGGGGGCTTTCTTGTCATTCATGATATCTTCCACAGCCCCGAGGAGGGAGGACAGGCCCCCCGGGTGATCTATCAATTGGCCCTGGCCTCCGGTCTCTTTGAGGAAGTCCCGGGGATCAAAACCCTGGGGATTCTGAAAAGGGCCCGGCAGGGTGAGATTCCCCCGGTGGCTCAAGCCCTCTGGGAGAAGGCAGGCGGCATCGGTCAGGGATGAGGCATCTCCCCTGGACGTGCCTCATCCGTTCGATCCTGACCCGGGGAAATCAGAGCGTAAATTATGAGTCCAGAACCAGGCCGCCCGCCCGTTTCCTTCGCCCTTTTTCAGGTAGCCTGAGTCTATAAAGCTGCCGATGGTTTCTTCGATTAAATCAATCTCAAAAGAGGTTCCGGAGGCGATCTTTTCGCAAAGGGCCTTAAAAGAAACGGATTGATCGCCTGAGCCGCTTGTTGTCTCTGAGCAGGCCTCGATCAAATCCTCTGCCAGAAGCCGGTGGGTAAGCTCCATCCGAAAATGTCCCCTTACTGCAAGGTCCGTCTCCGGGCTGTTCGTTTTCCCGTAGCCCTCGACCATTTCCTCCCAGGTCTCGGCGATTTCCCGCTCGAACCGGGCGACAAACTCGTTCATCTCCTCCGGATCCAGATGGGCGGTTCTCACGACGGAGCCGTTGGCATCGTAGCGGCTCCAGTCATCGGTGAGGATCTCAATTTCATACCGGTTCGCCTCTTCTCGGATCGTGGTCCCGGGGAAGGGGGCCAGATGGTGGTAACCGTAGAGAGAGCCGAGACTCGCGGCAAAGGACCTCGTCTCTTCCAGGGTTTCTCTGCTCTCTCCCGGCAGACCGACCATAAAGGAGGTGTGGGGGATGATCCCGACCTCCTGGCAGAGATTAACCGCCTCCCGCACCATCTCCCGGGTGATGGATTTCCTGATCTTCTTGAGGATCTCCCCGTTGCCCGATTCTACGCCGAAACTGACCGCATCGCAACCGGCTTCCCTCATGATCCTCAGGGTTTCCCGGTCCACCGTGTTGACCCGGGCAAAGGCGCTCCAGGCGAAGGTGAGCCCCCTCTTGAGGATTTCCCCGCAGATCTCTTCGACCCTCTTTCTTTCGGAGGCAAAGAGGTCGTCGGCGATGTTGATCCGGTTGATCCCGTAGGCCAGGATTTGTTCTATCTCGTCGACGACCAGGCAGGGGGTTCGTTTCCGGATCTTCTTTCCCACCATCCGCCGACCCTGACAGAAGATACAACTGTACGGGCAGCCTCGACCGGTGATGATGCTGATCGGATAGCCCAGGGCCTGATACCGGGAGAGGGGCAGGAGATGACGGGCAGGCAAGGGCAGGCTATCCAGATCCTCTATGAAATCCCGGGGTTCGTTGATGATGATCTCGCCTTTCCGCCGATAGGCGATCCCCTTGACCTTATCCGGGCTTTCCCTTTCCCCAACGAGCGGCAGGAGTTCCCGAACCGTCGCCTCCCCCTCGCCCATTACGATAAGGTCGATTCCTGGATATTGGGACAGGGTCTCATGGGCGGTGAAGGAGACGTGGGGCCCGCCCATGACGGTTAACGCCTCCGGCCTTAGCTGCTTGGCCTGGCTTAAGATCGAGGCGGCATCGGGAAAGTTCAGAGTGACCGAGGTCGTTCCGATGAGATGGGGCCGGAAGATATCCAGTTCCCTCCTTAGTTTATCCGGAGAGTACCTCCTTACCAGATAATCGAAAATCCTGACCTCCGCCCCGGCAGCCTCCATCGCCGCAGCCACATAGGAAATACCCAGGGGCGGGGCCGGGGCCTCGGCCAGGGGATAGGGGGGGACGATGATCGCTGCTTTCACTTCGTTTCAATCTCCTTTTCTCGGGGTGATCAATGATCTGAGCCAGCCCCGGAGGGTATTGTCTTTAAGGAGGGCCCGGTCGATTTCGGCAAACTGCCTGGCCAAATCCCCAGGCGAGGCGAGCCAATCGGCCCTGGTTCTGATCGTCCGGTTCGGATCGAGGAGTTTGACCACCCGGGCGGGGTTTCCGCCGGCGATGACGTTTGCCGGCACGTCTTTCACCACCACCGATCCGGCCCCGATGATGCTGTTTCGACCGAGATGAACGCCCTTGCCGATAATGGCTCCGTCCCCGATCCAGACGTTGTCTTCGATCCGGACCGGGTCCCTCCGGCCTATCGGCTGGGCCCGGTCGTAGATCCCGTGCCAGTCGGCGTCGGTGATAAACACCCCCTGGGCCAGCATACAATTGTCCCCGATGACGATCTCCCGCGCGGCGCTGATCCGGACCCCGGGACAGATCAGGCAATAGCTGCCGATCTCGATTCTCCCTGGCTGCCCCCATTCGGACCAGACGGTGAGACGGACTGCCTTATCCGCCGTGGCGATGACGTGGGCATAATCACCCAAGGTTATCGGGCCCCCGAAGATCTCTACGTACCGGGGTTTCATGAAGATACATCCCCGGCCGAGGCGCTCGAAGTTCGGTTCTAAGAACCTTTTTACGTACCACTGCTGGATCTTAAGATCGAGAATCTTGAGGTAATACGGCCGGTGGTCTTTGAGCATGGAGTCCTTTAAGGCTTGGTCTCGCCTATTCTATGGAGGATTGGTTTCCTCAAGCCTCTGGTCCGGATAACAATATCATTGAGGCGGGCCTCGTCGAGGGCGGCCCATTCCTCCTTTACCGTACTCCAGAAATGATGATTGAAGAGGCAACCGCCGTTGGAACGGTTCTTGAGGCTGTCGTAGGCGAGAATCATTGCCCCGGCGGTCCAGGAGGTCCGCTCCTCCGGCCAGACGATCCCGTCGGGGAAGGTTACCCCCATCCAGTAGGAACCGTCGTCATATTTCATCTCCGAGATCCAGTTGAAAACATAGCCGGCCTGTTCGTAGTCTCCCAGCGCCGCCAGGGCCAACACCAGTTCCGAGGTCTCCGCCAGGGTCACCCAGGGTTGATCGGAGACGCAGCGGACCCCCCAGTCGGGGACGACAAATCTCTCCCAATGGCGGATGATCCTCCTCCTGGCCACCTCGCCGGTTATGGCCCCGGAGAGAACCGGGTAGTACCAATCCATCGAAAAACGGGATTTGATCATGTTGAAAAGGTTGGGTTTGCCGGCAATGGCCTCACCCAGATTGACAAGGCACCTTTCCCACCTCCTCGTCCCTTTGCCCAGCAGTTTTGCCGTCACCAGGGCGCATTTCAGGCTGAGAAAGATCGAGCTGCAACCGGTCAGGAGGGCCATCCGATCGACTTCCCCCTCCGGATTCAGCGCCCAGTAGATTTCCCCGGTTGGGGCCTGGAGTCTCAGGGCGAAGTTCAGCCCGGAGCTCACCGCGGGCCACATTTCCTTCAAGAATTCCCGATCCCCGGTTATCAGGTAGTAGTGGAATACCCCGACGGACAGGTAGGCGGACATGTTGGTGTCTCTCGTTTGATCGAGAGGTTGGCCGTCCCGGTAGGAGGCGTACCAGCTCCCGTCGGGAAGCTGGATTCCGGCCAGGAAGCGGTAGGCCCCTTCAGCCTGGGCGAGCATTCCCGCCGAGGCCAGGCCCATGGCGCTTTCTACATGATCCCAGGGATCCGTTTTCCCCCCGCAAGACCAGGGAATTTCCCCGTTTGCCAGCTGAAGACCGGCGATGAATGAACTCATCGCCGATACGTCAAGGTTTGGCGATACCTCCGGTCTGGCAAGCGGATTTCCCGCACGGCGCTGATCCATCCTACGGTTCCTTTCTAAGATACAAGACGATGCTCTTGCCTAGCAGGGGGTTTAGAAGTTTTTCCAAAATAACGGTGAGAGAGGGTTTTTTCATGATGTCCCACTCCAGAAATCTCCGGTATAGACGAACCGGGACCATCTGCTCCCGATCCTGGCCGACCAGGCACTTAAGCCACCAGTAGGGAGAGTGGAGGGCATGTCTGTAATTGATCTTCAGGCATTTGAGTCCGCCTTCCGCAAGGAGCGCCAGGAGCTCCTTCTTTCTGAAGATCACCAGATGTCCACCCGGGGTCTTCCGATAGGAGCGGGAAAGGGCCCAGCAGATCCGCTCGGGCAAATAGCGGGGAACGCTTACGACCAGGTGCCCGCCGGGCCTAAGCACCCGGATCAGCTCCCGGAGGGCCGGGCGGCTGTCACTGAAATGTTCCAGAACCTCCGAACAGATGACCAGATCGAAGACGCCGTCGCCGCAGGGAAGGTCCAGGACCGAGCCCCGGATGAGCCACCAGTTTCCTTGCCGTGATCTCGATCTGTCCCCGGGGGAAGATGACGCCGGAGAGGGTCCAGCCTGGGGGATGCCTTTCATCCTCTCCCCGGCCTGAATGAGATCCGGAGGATTCAGATCGATGCCGATCACCGTTACCCCTGGAAACCGCACGGCCTCAGCCAGGTGTCTCCCGGTTCCGCAGCCGGCATCTAAGATCCTGACGCCCGGTTCGATTGGCAGACTGTCAAGATCTACGGTAATCATCGATGGCTTCCCGATAAACCTCTACAGTCCGCTCCGCGGCCTTCTTCCAGGTAAAAAGTCTGTTTAATCTCTCCCTTCCCGCCTCGCTCAAAACGGCCTGACGCCCGGGGTCGTCCAGGAGGTCGCAAATAGCCTTCGCCAGGGCCTCCTTATCCCCGGGCGGCACGATTATCCCCGCCTCGCCTATGATCTCCGGCAGGGCGCCCCCGGAGGTGGCGATGACGGGAACCCCGCAGGCCATCGCCTCGCCGGCGGGCATGCCAAACCCTTCGTAAAGGGAAGGGATGACCGCAGCCGTTGCCGCGGCGTAATAGCCGGCGAACTCCTCCTGTCTGATCCGCCCGGTAAAGCGGACGGTGCCGTTTAAACCTAGATTTAAGATCAGTTCGTTCAGGGGGCTGTCCTTTTTCAAACTGCCGATGACCGTCAGTTTGACCGATCTTTTCCGTTTCACCGCCGCCACCGCTTCCAAAAGATACCGGAGTCCTTTTAGAGGGGTGTCAGCGCTGTTGGTGACCAGGAGATGGTCTTTCTGCCTGGGAATTTCCGGCAGGGGGTGAAAAAAATCGCAGTTGATGCCGTTGGGCACAACCCGTAAGTTCTCCCGTTTAATAAGGTAGGAGCTGCTGATGTCGTTTAAGGATGCCTCCGAAACGGTGATAATCCGGTTGATTCTCCTGGCAACCCTCATCTGCATCCCTAGAAAAGAATACCAGCGTCTGATCTGAAACCTCTTCTTCCAGCTTTTAGCCTCGCCCAGTTCGGTCGCCCGGTCGACGGTCAAGGGATGGTGGATGGTCGCAACCAGCGGATATTTCAGCCTCTTGAGGGCGAGCAGCCCGTAGCCCAGACCCTGATTGTCGTGAATGATGTCTATCTCCGGTCTTTCCCGGGAAAGGCGCCGGGTGGCCCGGATGCTGAAGGTAAGGGGCTCGGGAAAACCGCCTGCGCACATGCTTGTGAATTCGAAAAGATTTAATGGATTAAAGAGGTCCCGCTTTTTGTCAACCTTAAAGAGATGGTCCGGGTTATAAAGATCCAACCCGGGGAGTTTTTTGAGGAACACGGCCTCGTTCATTTCGGGGTAGGGGGGGCCGGCAATCACCGAGACCCGGTGGCCAAGATCCACGAGGGCCTTGCTCAGCTGGTTGATATAGACGCCCTGACCGCCGGAGGCCGGATTGCCCCGATAGGTGAGAAGACAGATTTTGAGACTCTTTTCCCAACGTTCTCGGTTGGTTCCGGATGCAGTCATAACTTATTTCGTCGTCCAGTTCTGGAACCTCGGATTTTGCCGTTCTGTTTAACAGATTTGCCGGTGCCGGTCAATAAACAAACCTTGTCGGCCCGGCCTCTTCCCTATCCCGGGCCGGGGTTGGTGTAAATAGATGGGGCGCCCTAGGGGAGGGCCTTTTTCTCTTTCTTTTTCCCGGCGTGTGAGGTAGGGTCTTGAGGGGGAAACGCCGATTGGGATGAGCCAAAGGAGCAGCGATGAAATTTGCAGAAGACATCTACGTTTATAAGTGGACAAACTTTTATGAAAATAACTGTAACAGCTTCTATATCGCAGGCGGAGTTCAGGCGCTGATCGATCCGGGCCTCTCACGCCACGTCCCGTCGCTCCTTGAAAGCCTGAAGAAGGATGGCATCGAGGAATCGGACATCCGGTATGTCATAAGCACCCATTCGCACCCGGATCACTTCGAAGGATCCTGCCTCTTTTCCCCGGACCGGGTGAAAATAGCGCTCTTTGCCGATGAATTGAAATTTGTCAACGGGGAAGGCGGCTCTCTGTACGGACTGTTCGGCCTGGAGGTGCCCGCAGTGAAGGTGAACCTGCCCCTTGAGGAGGGCAAACTTGTTCTTGGGGATGAATTGTTTGAAATCATTCATATACCTGGACATTCACCCGGTTCCGTCGGTCTTTTCTGGCCGGCCCGCCGGGCGCTTTTCTGCGGCGACGTGATTTTCGACCAGAACGTGGGCCGCACGGATTTTCCGGGCGGCAGCGGCGCCCGCCTCAAGGAGAGCATCCGCGCTCTGGCCTCGCTGGATGTCGAATGTCTTTTCCCCGGCCACATGGGCATACTCGACGGGGCGGACATTGTGCGACATAATTTTAATACCGTGATCCGCCAGGTATTTCCGTACATCTGACGTATCTTGCCGCCGGACCGGTCATCCGGGCGCCGTGATGGCTTCGATACATTTTTAAAACCTGGTAAGCGACGAGAAATCTTAATGTATTTAGGCTGCTTAAGATTTCTCCCTGCGGTCGATATGACAAGCGAAGCGGTCGAAATGGCAAAATCGGTTTTCAAAGCTCTTAAGTTATCTTTTTCCGGGTGGCCGATTAATGGGAAAAATATTGTTGATTGTTCTGGCGGTTTCGTTTCTGCTCTTTCGCCTCATCCTTGCCGCCCAGCTTGAACTCGCCCCGGATGAGGCCTACTATTGGTACTGGTCAAAAAATCTGGATTTAAGCTACTACGATCATCCCCCCCTTGTCGCCTACCTGATTGCCGCGGTGACCTTCATCGGCGGCGACACCGAGCTGTTCGTCAGGTTGGGCGGTTTTCTCGCATCCTTAGCGATCCTTGTTTTCGTCGCCCTGACCGTAAAAACCCTCTTCCCCTCCCGGGCGGTCCCCGGCTGGGAGGTTATCTGTCTTTTGATCGTAACGCCGCTTTTTGCCGCGGGCAGCGTCATCCAGACCCCGGACACCCCGCTGCTTTTTTTCTGGTCTCTGGGGGTATATGCCTCATCCCGGATCATCCGGGGGCATTCCCCCCGGTTTTGGTATCTCTGGGGGGCTGCCCTGGGGCTGGGCCTGCTTAGCAAATATACGATGATTATATTCGTGCCCTGTATTTTCGCCTATCTTCTCCTTTGCCGCCAGGCGGGAAGATGGCTCACGAGAAAAGAGCCTTATCTGGCGATTATCCTCGCGCTTGTCATCTTTTCCCCGGTGATCCTCTGGAATCTTCAACATGACTGGGCGTCGTTCGGATATCAGCTAAACCAGGGCCTTGCCCTTAGGGCGGAACGGCTGCCGGCCAAACTGCTGGAATATGCGGGGGGTCAGGCCGGAATCATCACCCCGCTTCTCTTCGGGGCTTTTGTTTTCTATTCCCTCAAGGCCCTAAGATGGGAGACCGACGAGGCCCGGCCTTATCTTTTTCTCCTGCTCCTTTCCTGGCCTGTGATCCTTCTTTTTGCCGGCTCCTCCCTGATCGGCAAGGTCGCCGAGGCCAACTGGCCCGCCCCGGCCTATCTCGCCGGCCTGATCCTCACCTGGGCCGTCTACCACCGGCAATACCGGGAAAGGCCGGGGCATCGTTATTTTATGAGGGCCGCCGCCGGATTGGCTTGCCTTTTGACCCTGATCATCCATATTCACCTGGTTCAGCCGTTTCTGCCCTGGCCTCCCCGGGATGACACCACCCAGCAGTTCCACGGCTGGCGGGAACTGGGGGCGAAGATCGATCGGGTACGGACGGCTAACCCCCAGGCAAGCGGCTACTTTCTCCTTTCCGACCGGGGCACGACCCTTGCGGAAGGGATCTTTTACTCCTCCGGGAGACTGGCCGGCAGGGATCCGGATTTTCCGGAACGCTACCTTTTCCTTCATCCGGCTGACTTTAAACCGGGGATGAATGCGGTGATCCTCCTTCATGAAACCGTTGAGGAAAAGATGGCCAGGTATAGAAAATATTTCAAGAGTTTTGAAAAGGTTGACACCCACTTGCCGGTTTTTCGAGGAGAGTCGATGGATCACCTTAAGGTCGAGATATTCCTGGGAAGGGAGTATCGGGGAGGCTGGATAAGATAAATGGAGAATCCCCGCCGGCTCCTCGATTCGCAAAGGGAATTCCTTCGGGCTCTTACCTGGCCCATCGTTATTCTTGCGCTCTTATCGTTGATCGTGGATTTGACCGGCGCCGATTTATGGCTTTCCCGGCTGTTTTTTAGCCCCTCTGAGGGCTGGTTTCTGTCGGATGATAATCCCTGGAGTTTCCTTTATCATTACGGCATGATCCCGGCCTTTCTCCTGGCCTTAGCAGGCCTGCTGATCTTCGGCGCCAGTTTTTTCTCCCGAAGGCACCTGGCCAGGCGCAGGGCCGGTCTCTTTCTCGTCCTTCTTCTCCTGATTGCTCCGGGTTTAGTGGTTAACGTGATTCTTAAAGACCACTGGGGAAGGCCCCGTCCGGCCGATACCGTTGAATTCGGCGGTCAATTCCCTTATCAGCCTTTCTGGGCAAAGGGAACCGCCGGTCAGGGCAAGTCCTTTCCCTCGGGCCATGCCTCGGTGGGCTTTGCCCTCCTGGCCCCTTTCTTTATCCATCGAAAAACCGCCCCGGTCAGGGCGGCCTTCTGGCTTGCCGGCGGGATGGGATTCGGTCTCTTTATGGGACTGGGCAGGGTAGTGCAGGGGGGCCATTATTTAAGCGACGTTATCTGGAGCGGCGGTCTGGTCTATCTCACCGGCCTGATCCTGGCCCGGCTGCTTCTGGTCGAAGAGACCGGACAGGCCGGCGGAAGGCCCGGTAGCGGCGGATAAGCGGGACGAAGGGGGTATTAGGCGGCAGGCAAGAGGCAGGTGAGGCAGGCCTCCTCGGGGCCATGCTCACCTTCGCGGCGATGATCATCGCCCAGTATCCCCATCGGGGAAGGGGTGAAAAAAACTTTACCCGAAACAGGTGTATTTATGACTTTTTACGAGGTCAGCAGGATTGACCTTCCCTTCCCGGGAGGCCCGCCTGAAACAGGGAACTGGACAGGGCGGCTTCCGGGAGGCATTCCTTGATGAATCTCGTTGCCTGAAGAAGGCGATCAAGATTGACCCCCGAGGCGATCCCCAGATCTTCGAGCATAAAGACCAGATCCTCCGTGGCGATGTTGCCGGTGGCACCGGGTACGAACGGGCAGCCCCCCAGGCCGCCCAGGGAGGAGTCGAAGACGGCGATGCCCTCTTCGAGACATACCAGGACATTGGCCAGCCCCAGACCCCGGGTGTTGTGAAAGTGAACGCCGAAGGTAAAAGACCGGCAGTGGTCCCGGCAGGCCCGGATGATTTCCCGTACCTGTCTCGGCCTGCCGTAGCCTACGGTATCCGCCAGAATTACCTCGGTGACGCCCATAGCCCGCAGACGGTCGAGATAGTAAAGGGTATCTTCGATCCTGACCTGGCCTTCGAAGGGACAGCCGAAAACCACCGAAAGGACCACCCTGAGAGAGATCCCGGGACGGTCTTTGAGCATCTCCTGAATGCCGCTGAGTTCGATAAGGGATTCTTCCCTCGTCTTGTTGACGTTTCTTAGGTTATGAGATTCGCTGAGGGAAAAGACGAAGGAGAAAGCGGTCGCCCCGGCGGCCAGGGCGTTTTTCACGCCGATCACATTAGGGACCAGGGCTGTTTTCTTGATACCCTTAAGTTCGGCCAGGCCCGAGAATACCTCTTGGGCATCCCGGAATTGGGGGACCGCCTTGGGGTGGACAAAAGAGGTGACCTCGATATTTTTGAGGCCGCTTTCGGCGAGCAACTCGATGAAGCGAATCTTCCTGTCGGTCGGAAGAAACTGAGAGAGGTTCTGGAGCCCGTCCCGGGGGCCTACCTCGACGATGGCAACCTGAGCAGGTGTTTTCATAATTCACTCCTTGGCAGTTGTTGACAATCTATTTGCCCTCCCGGGCTTCCTCAAGGAGGCTGATGAGTTTCGAAAAAAACAGGGTGATGATGAGATAGACCAAGGCGACGACGGTGTAGGTTTCGAAATAGGCGAAGGTCTCCGAGGCATACTCCCTTCCCCTCCGCAAGATGTCCGCCACCGCCAGAATGGAAACCAGGGAGGAGTCCTTAAGGAGGGCGACAAACTCGTTTCCGATGGGAGGGAGGATCACCCGGATCGCCTGGGGGAGGATCACGTAGTACATGGCCTGGGTCTTGGTCATCCCCAGGGAGAGGGCCGCCTCCATCTGGCCTTTGGGGATCGATTGGATCCCCGCGCGGAAGATCTCGCCCATGTAGGCCCCGTAGCAGATGGCCATGGCGATGATGGCGCTTGTGATCGCCGGGAGTTGGACGATCCTCCCCAGGGCGAAATAGATGTAGAAAAGCTGGACCAGCAGGGGAATGCCCCGGATCACCTCGACGTAGAGGGAGGCCAGGCCGTTCACCAGGCGGTTTGCCGACAGACGCCCGAGACCGATGAAAAGACCTATCGCCAGGGCCAGAACGATCGCCCCCAGCGTTACCTGGAAGGTGACCAGGATGCCGTCGGGGACAAAGGCAATGATCTCAAGATAGGGGTCCGGCTTGAGTAAGACCAGACCCCCAAGCAAGATCAATGAGCCGATGAAGGCCACCCTCCAGGCGGTAAAAAGGCCGGGATCCTTCCTCGACGGAATTGCCGGGCCGTCGCCGACATGGATAATCTCTTGCCTGGATTCGCCGATTTTCCCCTTGTCTTTTATCTGAGCCACTTTTCCTTCAATTTAGCGTCGATGCCCTTGCCTTTCACCGCTACGATCCCCTTGTTGATCCGGTCCAGCAGGTCCTTGTTCCCCTTCCTTACCACGATCCCGTAAGACTCCTGGGTGAAGGGTTCGCCTACGATCTGGAACTTGGCCTTGTATTCGGCCCTTTGGAGGGCAAAGTTGGCGGCGGTAGGTTCATCGCAAACGACGCCGCTGATCCGGCCCGCGGCGAGGTCTTCGAAGGCCAGGCCGATCTCATCGTAGTTCTTGAGTTCCACCCCGCTTACCTTCTTGATTTCCATGGCCCCGGTGGTGCCTATCTGGGCGCCGATCTTTTTCCCTGCGAGATCCGCCAGGGTTTTCGTCTTTTTGTCCGGGATGGGGACAACCAGAATCTGCCCTATATTTATGTACGGCTCGGAGAAATCGTATTTCTTTTTTCTCTCCTCGGTAATGGTTACAGAAGAGATGATGGCGTCATATTTTCCCGCATCCAGCCCTCCGAAGATCCCGTCCCAGGCGGTGTTCCTGAAGGTAACGGTGAAACCGGCCTCTTTGGCGATCGCGTTCATCAGGTCGATGTCGAAGCCGACGATCTTCTTGTTCTTATCGACCATTTCCATGGGAGGCCAGGTGGCGTCGGTGGCGACGGTAACAGGTTTCGGCTTTTTCTGGGCTTCCGCCACCGGAGGGGCGGCGACGAGACTTAAGCCGATCAACAAGGCGACTGCTGTCCGGATAATATGCTCTCTTCTCATTTTTCCTCCTTTGATTGAGCTGTATTTGTTCTTAACGCCGCGGCAAGTTAACACAAAAACTCGATCCTTTCAATGAAAACGATTGATTCCAAAGACCCTTGGGACTGCCTTTGCTCCTCCTATTATCGGAAAAAAAATCAATCAGCCCCTTGGTCGCCGCCGTCTTCCAGTTCCGGATCTGACCAGGTTGAACCTGATATTCAATGGCCAGCTCCGCCTTCGTCTTTTGCTCTTTGATCGCCTCCAGCGCAACCTTGGCCTTAAATGCCGGTGTGTGCTTCCTTCTCAAATTCTCCACTTGGTCCTCCTCTTTTTTGCTCCCAAGTGTAACTTGGCACACTGTCCAAATTTCGGGGTCCATCATAGAAAGAAGGGAAAAAAGACATCGATAACGTAAGACGAGTAACAAGGACCGGGCGTCCGGCAGGCAATGAAGGTTTTGTGAAAAAGATAGAAAAACTGACAGGGCGTTTGCTTCAGCATCAAAAGCCCGGACCGAAGACGAATAAACGGGCGCGGTAAATTAAGTGTTATGTCCCCCGAATTAAAACCATGAACCAAAAATCTCTGTTTTTTGCCGCTCCATTTTTTTCCCTGCTCAGTCTATCTTGATGTCACCAAATCCGCCGTCGCTTCGGCGAATTCGGCGGTCTGGGTCTTCGGGTCGTCGGCACTCGTGGCCTTGATCTTGACCCCGCGGGTGACAAGGCCGATCTCGGCGGGTTTTGTCTTGACCTCAAAAACCCCGCTTGCGGGAGTCGTTTCCAACTCGCCCAGGGGTTTGGTGCTCGCATAAAGGACGATGTTTTCCTTGCCGAAGGGCGGAGTCACTTCAAGCTCAAAGCGGTCTTGGCCGGCAGGGATTTCATAGATGGTCCCCCCGTTGAAATAGTTGTCTTTCCGATAGGGGTTCGGCAGGAGTTGCAGGGTATTGCCGTCAGCATCCCGATAGAGAACCCGGGCGTAAAAGGGCTTGTTACCCCTCAAGAAGATTCGGATCTTTTCCCCCCGGCGATACCTGGTTTTATTGCTCCAAAGCTGGACGTTTAAGGGCGCCGTTGGATCGTCTCGGATAATTAAGCTCGACTCTACGGATTTCATGGAGTTTTCTTCGGGAATCACCTCTGCCTTGATCTTGATCCGGAAGCAGTCCCCTCCCATCCTATCACTGAACCAGTTCCTTTCCAGCTCTTCAATCACGCGGATGGCGGCGTTGGCGTAAGCGCTGATCAGATCCCTCTCCAGGGTGAAGTTCTTGATCTTGGTTTCGCTTTTTATGTAGGTCAACACCTGTTCCGCCGCTTTTCTCTTCACTTGCGACAGGGCTTCCTGCTCGGTCTGTCTGCGGGACTTGTCGTCGCCCAGGCAGGCATAAGAGTCCACCTCGACAATGGTGGATTGTCCGGCAAGGAGGTCGTCAGTCGTGAGAACCAACGCCAGGGTCAGAACCGAAGCCAGTGTCAGACACGCCGATAGTTTAAATGCCTTTCTCATTTGAAACCCTCATTATGAGCGATTCCCAAAACCCCTTGTTGCGGGGAAAAATCCCTCTTCTTTATGATCGGCAAGTGACTGCCGGGAAGGTCGAACTCCTGAGCCAGGGTTAAAGGTCGCAAAGAATGGTGAAACGGCCACACATGATCTGGGCCCAGGCTCAGGAATATCCGAACGGTTTATCAGTAATTTTCCGCAAGCAGCTCATAGTAGGCCCGGGGATGGCGGCAGGCGGGACACTCCCCTGGGGCCTCCGAGCCTTCATGGACGTAACCGCAGTTGATACAATGCCACGTGAAGGAGGCATTCCTCTTGAAAACCTCGCCGTTTAAAATATTGGCCAGAAGCTTCCTGTAACGCTTCTCGTGGAACATCTCTACCTCGCCAATCTCTTCAAAAGAATGGGCCACTTCAGGGAAACCCTCTTGGGACGCCATCTTGGCAAATTCGGCGTATAGAACACTCCATTCCATTTTTTCTCCGTCCGCGGCCTCCTCAAGGTTTTTTTTAGTGTCACCGACAACGCCAGCGGGGTAAGAGGCGGTGATTTCCACCTCACCACCTTCTAGGTATTTGAAAAACACCTTAGCGTGTTCCTTCTCGTTATCCGCCGTCTCGAGGAAGATCCTGGAGATCTGCTCAAAACCTTCCTTCTTGGCCGCACTGGCAAAAAAGGTGTAGCGGTTTCTCGCCTGGGATTCCCCGGTGAAGCTGGCTAACAGGTTTTTTTCTGTTTTTGTCCCTTTGATCGATTTAGCCATAATTATTCTCTTTTATATTCTTATTTGACTTCATTTCAATTATGCCGGCCCGCATGACCATGAATGGAGTAGTGTTACAGGAGAGCGTTTGCCCTTTTGCGACCCTGAATATAGGCAAAAAGGGTTTTCCCGTCAAGATAATCATTAATTCCAGATAATCATTAATTCCAAAAAACTGTCTGTCAAGAAAACTGTCTTGACAATTGGGTCCACCTTAGATTAGCCTTAAGAAAATTTAATAATTACCCGGTGGAAGAGGTTTTTCTAACACGCTTCCACCGGCCTTCAGAAGGAATAAATTCTTTCCATGCCGGAGCCGTTCCGGGTACATTCTCTGCCGGGAGAAATTAACTTCCGGGGTTCGATTTAATGAATCGACTGCGGCGATAAATACGGAAATATCATTTGCCAGGTGAGACATGGCGGTTTGGGATCGGGAAATATATCCGGTCCTTTCCCCGGCAAGGCCTGAATGGTGGTTTTGGGCAATTCAGGCGGGGTAAGGGCACTGAAAGGAACGAATATGGGTAAGGCGCTCCTGTTAATTTTCATTATCATTCTTCTTGCCTTGGGCGGATGCGCCCATACCACAAGCGAGAAGCTTCTGAGTCAGGGACGATACCTGGAGTCGGAAGTAATGCTGGAAAAAGGCATCCGTAACATGAACTCGGCCAGAAGCGAAGAACTCGTATGGTTGTGTCAAACCTATTCAAAGCTAAAAAAATACGACAAACTCCTCTCCTGCGTGGAACATCTTGAAAAGAAGGTTGATGCGGGCGACAAGAGAATATCCGGCTTGATTACCATTGCCGGTTCGCTGAACTTTCCCAGCGATCTGACGGTGATCCCCCATCTAATGAGGGCGGAGGCATTTTTGGATCTGGGAGATTACCCCAAGGCGGCGGACTCGGCCCGCCGGGCATATGAACTCGCTCTGAATCTGAACTGGCCCCTGGCGGATTTGCAGATTAACTGGGAAAGAACCTGCAGGATTCGGGCGCTTGGCCTGTACGTTGTCGCCCTGTCATTGCAGGGAAAAAGAGATGAGGCTGTCAAATACCTGAAAGAGCTTGAAGAGGCGGAGGTAGGTTTTTCCAGGGCCTATTTTGTCAATAAGGAAAAAAGACTGGCCTTAAGTAGGGCCTATATTGCCCTGGAGATGTATGAAAAGGTATTGGGTCCCAAGAAAAGCTGGGTCGATTTCGCCGATTTCTTGATTAACGTTTATACCTTTGGAATAATAAATGCGGTAAAGGATAAGGCGTGGGCCTTTCTCGAGCTGCCAGCGAAGTTCATCAGCTATAAGGCTCTCTACGAAACGGGAAATATTAAAGAAGCCAGGGAAGGCTATGATAAACTGCTGGCCAATCCGCAAGCTATGCAGAACGGGAACCTGTACTGGCCGATTCTCTTTGACAGGGGACGGATTTATCAGAGGGAGGGTTTTCCCGAAAAGGCCATCGAACATTATAAAAAATCGATAGATGTAATAGAGGCGCAACGTTCGACGATCAACACAGAGGCCGGTAAAATAGGCTTTGTCGGCGACAAGCAGAAGGTGTATCACCAAACGATTTCAATCCTTTATTCTGAGAGGATGCCTTCCGAATCATTTGAGTATGCAGAGCGGGCAAAGTCGAGGGCTCTCGTGGATTTGCTGGCCGCCAATAACGAGTTTGTCTCAGGCAAAGGGAGGGGCGAAACCGCCGCATTGCTGAAAGAATTAAAGAAGATTGAGGAACACGCCAGAGTTTTTGATCCGGACCGCCTCTTATGGAGGGAAGAAGGCGAGAAAAGCACCAGAAGCGTCCGGATTAAAGAAAGGATTAAGGAAGTCGCCCCGGAATTGTCGTCTCTGGTCTCAGGAACGATACCGCCGGTTTCCGAGATCCAGTCTTATGTGAGAGACGACGAAACGCTTATTGTTTACTATTATCACGAAGAGGATCTTTATGCCTTTGTGATCGGCAAAGACTCCCTGAACGCGCTGCGGTTGGACGGGATCAACCTCCGAAAAGAGGTGGAGTCGTTCAGGGAAGCGCTCCATGATTACAAATCTGAAAGATATATCGAACTTTCCGAAAAATTATATGAAAGGCTCATCAAACCCGTTGAACATCTTATCACTTCCCGGAATCTGATAATCGCGCCTCACGGCATTCTGCATTACCTTCCCTTTAACGCCATCCGGGGCGGCGGGGATTATTTGATCGACCGTTTCAGCGTGAGTTTCGTCCCCAGCGCGAGCGTCTTAAAATATCTAAAATCAAAGGAATCCTCCGGGCAGCCCCGTGTCCTGATACTTGGCAACCCGAGTCTGGGCGATCCCAATTATGACCTTAAATACGCGGAGGTCGAGGCCGTTGCGGTTTCCAAGAGGTTTGATAACCCAAAACTGCTCTTGAAAGAAAACGCCACCGAAACGGAATTTAAAAAATTCGCCGGCGCATTTAACTACATTCATCTGGCGACCCACGGCCGCTTTGCATCCGATGCCCCTTTGAATTCCGGGCTTTTTCTTGCGAAAGACGGAGAAAACGACGGGATGCTTACGGTCAATGAAATATACTCGCTTGATCTGATCTCGGATCTGGTGACGTTAAGCGCCTGTGAAACGGCTCTGGGAAGGATAAATCCCGGCGACGATGTGGTCGGTTTGACGCGGGGATTTCTTTACGCGGGAAGCGGTTCGATTGTAGCCAGCCTCTGGAAGGTTGACGACCAGGCTACCTCCACCTTGATGGAAATGTTTTATTCCAACCTAAAAATGGCAAGCCGGCGCGATGCGTTAAGAGATGCCCAACGGAAATTGAAAAATCAATACAGGCACCCGTATTTCTGGTCGGCGTTTCAGTTGACGGGAAATGCCTTGTAAGTCTGAACCCTGCGGGCCTCAAACCAGGGAAGCCCGGCCCCGGTGCCAACCCGGAGCATGAAGGTTTTAAAGATTGGTGGAAAAGGAAGGTTGGGCATGGCGTTGATTCGGGCTGAACATGTGGGCAGGCAATATCACCTGAATTCCCGGATTATTGTAACGAGGCAGGCTGAGTAACACCCAGCTTAGCAAAGAGCTCCATCTGGTGTTTCGTTGTTTCGCCAACCTGCAGTC
>JBBIJM010000016.1:0-33159 GCA_037445955.1 Syntrophobacterales bacterium | reverse complement strand
ATCCGGGCCGGACTCAAGGGGAAACCACCGTCCCGCCCGCCCCGGCTGCAGTCAAAAATCCCCCCGGGGGCCCGTCATATCCCCGGGCGGCCTCTGACCCGGGCGACAGGTATTTTCCTTCCCTCCCCGACGATTCCCCGTTGAAACCCGGGATAAAACCCCCGGCGGCCCAGCCGGCTATCTTCCAGAAGGATGTGGCCGGAGGGTTTGACCGTCCTTTCGGAGACCCAGGCGAACGGCTAGAGGGAGACCTTGATCTGGATTTCTCTAAGACCGCAAACCTCCTTCCGGGCAAAGGAGAAAAAGGATACGAGCCGGTCAGCCTGAAATCCGCGGCAATCCCCAATCCGAAAGAGAGCCTTCTTGCGAAATCTGACCGGGTTGACCTCTCCCATCAGGTTTTCCGGGCCATGATCCTGCCGTCCCGAAACGGTACGGAAAAGATCAGGTTGAGGCTGGATCCACCGGAGTTGGGGCATCTGTATCTGGAGGTGACCAGAGAAAACGAGTCGGTGAAGGCGACCTTCTGGACGGAAAATCCCGTAAACCGGGGACTGCTCGAGGCAAACCGGGGGGATTTGAGAAGGGCCCTGGAAGAACATGGATTAAGGCTCGAGAGATTCGACGTTTTTCTCCAGTCGGAGGCGGAGCATTCCCCGGAGCGGAGGGAATTTCTCTTCTTCGGAGAAAGACAGAAACAGAAGGACTCAGAAAACGAAACGGCGTCTCACCCAGACGGATCCCCGGATACGTCTTACGCCGAAGCGGCGGCTGTTCCGGGAGCGCACAGCCGGGTTGACAGATTCATCTGACCCATGGGGAGGTTTTAAAATGAGCCTGGCATCAATATCCACGGTAAACCAGGGCGTAAGCGTAAACGGCGCCAAGAACAAAAACACCCTCACCCAGGAGGATTTCTTAAATATCTTCGTCGCCCAGCTGCAAAATCAGAATCCCCTGGAACCTCTGGACAACTATCAAATGGCCTCCCAGATGGCCCAGTTCAACAGCCTCGACAGCCTTCATAGAATCGAGAAATCCCTTGGCGCACTAAATAACCATCAGTCATCGGCAAGTTCTCTCCAGGCGGCCGGACTGATCGGGAAGAAGGTCGAAGTCTCAGGCCGGAGTCTCTCCTTGGAAAAGGGCCAGGCATCTGAGGCCCTCTATCAGATGGCGGGCGCAGGCAAGGTCAAGATAGAGATCTACAATGAAGGCGGTCAGTTGATCAGGACCCTCGATGAGGGTCTAAAGGATACCTCGAAGCAGAAGGTCCTCTGGGACGGGAAGTCCGAGGGGGGACAGACCCAGCCCGACGGCAGATATTACTTCCAGGTAAAGGCTCAAGACTTAAACGGGGCGCCGATCGAGGTCAATCACTCCCGGATCGGGAAGGTTTTGGGAATCTATTTTGAAAACGGCCAGACTATTGTGGATCTCGGCCGCGAAAAGGCGGCCTTCGGAGATATTCTCGGCATCCTCAATTCGGCAATATAAAAAACTCGAAAGGAGATTTAAATCATGTCTATCACATCCTCATTCTTCTCCGGGCTAAGCGGTCTGGACACCCATGGAAGGGCCATGCAGGTCATCGGAGACAACATTGCCAACGTCAACACCACCGGTTTTAAAAGCAGCTCGGTCCATTTCGAGGACGTCCTGGGGGTTTCCTTAACCGGCGTCACCGGCGGGAGCCAGACCGGGGCCGGCGCCAAGATCTCGTCGGTGGACAGGAATTTCATCCAGGGGTCCCTCGAGACGACGGACGTCTCCACCGATATCGCCATCAACGGCAGGGGATTCTTCATCATGGGAGATCCCAGTTCCAACCAGTCCTTCTACACCCGCATCGGTCATTTCCATTTCGACAACCAGGGATACTACGTAAACAACCAGGGCTATCGGGTAAAGGGTTACTACTACGATTCCACCGGCACCACCCTTTATGAAACCCTAAACGACATCAAGATCGATCAGCAGAGCATGATCCCCCCTCAGGTTACCGGCAAGGTACAGATGGCCCTGAACCTAAACGCCCAGGAGGACCCTCTTGTCTGGAATATCAGCAATCCCACCGGCACCTCCCATTTCTCCACCTCCTTCAGCGTCTTTGATTCCCTGGGTCAGTCCCACCGGATCCAGGTATTTTTCAACAAATCCGACGAACATAGCTGGGTCTGGAATGCGGCGATCGAAGGTTCCGATGTCAAGGGGGGAACCCCGGGGCAACTGAGCCTCTATGGATCAGGGGCTCTGGCCTTCGATAATCTGGGCCAGCTTCAGACCCCCATGCCGTCTGCCCTCTATACGGCGGGCGATTTGATCTTCGCCAACGGCCTCACCCCGCCTGCCACCCAGATCGATTTTACCGAAACCACCCATTACGGCTCCGCCTCGGCGATCAAGAAAATCCACCGGGACGGCTACGCCTCGGGAACCATCGCGGGGGTTGGGATAGATGAGGAGGGAAACATTACCGCCAACTACACCAACGGCACCAGGAAGAAACTTGCCCGGATCGCCCTGGCGGGATTTTCCAACTTAAGCGGGCTCCTGAGGAAAGGCTCGGCCATGTTCCAGGCGACGACCTCTTCGGGCGATCCTATCTACAACAAACCGGGAATCGGCGGTCTGGGAGCGATCTCCGCCTCGATGCTCGAAAAATCCAACGTCGATCTGGCCGCGGAATTCATCAAGATGATCATCATCCAGAGGGGTTATCAGGCCAACACGAAGGTGATTACCACCACCGACGAGATGCTCGCCCAGTTGATCAACATTAGATAGCCACCTTAAGTCAACTCCGGGAAGGCTTAGAAATCCGCCAGGGATTCCAACCGCCTTCCCGGAATCCTGTCTGTCTCCCTCCTGATAGTCAATTATTTGACTCTCGACTGCAAGTTTGACGACCGAGCCGGATCCCGCCCGGCCTTGGCCCTGCATTAAAATTCCATAATCCCGCATAATTGCAAACCTTGATCCGACCCTTTCAACCTGGCATACTCATTGCTCTTACTGGGCTGAATAAAATCTCAGAGCCAGGAAAGTCAAAATGGCAGAAGACAGCGCAGCGGCACAAATGGAAGGTCAGGAAGAAAGGAAAAAGGGCAGGAAGCTGCTGATCATTATCGGTTTATTCCTCTTCCTTGCCGTTTCCGCCGTTTCGATCTTGCTGTTTGCCCCGGGGCTGATTCCGGCGGGGATTAATCCCCTCGCAAAGGATACGCCAGATCAAAAGGAAAAGACCGCTCCCGCCCTCCCGGGACACATCTACAGCCTGGAGGCGATGGTCCTCAATCTTGCCGATACCGCTTATCCCAGGTACCTGAAGATTAAAATAGACCT
This sequence comes from Syntrophobacterales bacterium, assembly GCA_037445955.1. Classification (GTDB taxonomy): domain Bacteria; phylum Desulfobacterota; class Syntrophia; order Syntrophales; family CAMTWB01; genus JBBIJM01. The sequence continues at coordinate 29,814 of JBBIJM010000016.1, read as the reverse complement.
GGAGAGCGGATCCCCGGGGCCGGAGGAGGAGTTCAACAAAAAGCTGATCCCCCTTAAGGACGCGATTATAACCATCATCACGAACAAGACCTACCCGGAAATCGCCGATGCGAAAGGAAAGGTCCAGCTCAAAGAAGAGATCGCCCTCAAGGCCGGCGAGATATTCGAGAAGCTCAAGGTGAAGTCCGTCTATTTTACCGAATTTTTGGTGCAGTGATGTCAATGGAGAAGCTTCTTTCCCAGGACGAAATCGATGCCCTGCTTAAGGGAATGGACAGCGGCGAGGTAGCCTCCACGCCGGAGCAGAGCGGACCGGGCGATACCCTGGTCCCTTACGATTTTCTAAATCAGGATCGGATTGTTCTGGGCCGCATGCCGACCCTGGAGATAATCAACAGCACTTTCTGCCGCCACTTCCGGACCAGCCTATCCGGGGCCATTCGCAAGGCGGTGGATGTGAGCGCAAGAGGGATAGAGATGGTTAAATTCGGGGATTTCATAAAAACCCTCCCGGTCCCAAGCAGCCTGCATATCTTCCGGATGGAGCCCCTCCGGGGCCTTGCCCTCATGGCCATAGAGGCCAAGCTGGTCTTTACCCTGATCGATCTGTTTTTCGGGGGGACCGGAAAAACGGCCTTCCGGGTGGAAGGCCGCGAGTTCACGGCGATCGAAACAAGATTGATCAAGAAGGTTGCCGCCATGATTTTCACCGATCTCGAGAGGTCCTGGCAAAGTATCGAGCAAATTCATTTCCGCCATATGCGAAGCGAGATCAACCCTCAGTTCGCCAACATCGTCGCTCCGGGAGATATCGTAATCAATATCACCTTCGAAATAGAACTGGACAAGTTCAGCGGCGCCTTTGTCCTTTCGATCCCTTATGCCGTAGTCGAGCCGATCAAGGACAGGCTCTACTCGGTCTTTCAGGGGGATAAGGTCGAGATGGATCACACCTGGGTAAAGAAGTTCCAGGACCATCTGCTTGCGACGGATGTCGAACTCAAGGTGGAACTGGGGAGGGCCAGGGTCATGATCCAGGATCTCGTCAACTGGAAAGAGGGGGATATCATCCCCTTCAATCAGGATCAGTCGAGCCCGGCGGTGGTTAAGGTTCAAGGGATGCCGAAATTTCTCGGGAAGCCGGGAACCTGTCACGGCTGCCGGGCGGTCCGGATCGAAGGGCGGATCCTTTCGTCATAAATCGGTGCAGGAGGCATTAGATGGAACAGGGAGAACAGCAGAATTTCAAGGGAGAGGCCAGGATGAAGGAGCAACCGCAGGGGATATCCCCTTCCCCGGCAAACGGGAATCTCGATTTCATCCTCGATATACCCCTGGAGGTCTCGGTGGAACTGGGAAGGAGCAGGATCGTAGTAGGGGAGCTGCTCCAGTTGAGCCAGGGGTCGGTAATTGAACTTACGAAGCTTGCCGGAGAGCCTCTGGAGATCATGGTAAACCAGAAACTTGTCGCCCGGGGAGAGGTTGTAGTGGTGAATGAAAGGCTGGGGGTGAGGCTGACCGATATCATCAGCCCGGTGGAAAGGGTAAAGCAACTGGGGGCGTGATGGACATCGGCTGGGCCATTATAAAGATGATATTTGTCTTGGGGATTATCCTCGTCCTGCTCTATCTCCTGGCGGCAGTGATGAAAAGGTGGAGAATCGTCGTCCCCGCAGGATCGAACGATTCGCCGATCCGGGTTCTTTCCACCCTGTCCTTAGCCCCGCATCATCAACTTTCGCTGGTGGAGATCGGCGGAGAGATTTTGGCCCTGGGCATTACCGACGCCCGGATCAGCCTGCTTACGAAAATCGAAAAGGGCGAGGCCATTGAAAAGATATTACAGCAGGCCCAAACAAAACCGGCCGCCCCCCTTGCCTTCTCCAGGACGTGGCCTTTCCCGGGGAGACCGAAGGGTCCAAGAGCAGGTCTTATGAGGTGGATGTATGGGAAATAGGAGCCCCGGGCGTAAAAACCTTCTTCCGGCCGGGCTCGCTTGCCTCGCCTTTCTCCTTCTGCTTCCCTGCCTGGGATATGCCCAGACGAAAGGGATGCCTCTGCCGTCAATCACCCTCGGCATCGGGGAGGCGAAAAGCCCCGGGGATGTCTCGGTGCTCCTGCAGATCCTCTTTTTGCTCACCATCCTGTCCCTGGCGCCGGCGATCCTGATCATGATGACCTCGTTTACCAGGATCATTATCGTCTTATCTTTCCTGAGGCATGCCCTGGGGATCCACCAGATGCCGCCCAATCAGATCATCATCGGGCTCGCCCTGTTTATCACCTTCTTTATAATGACCCCTGTCTGGCAGGCGGTGGAGCAGAATGCCCTGACCCCTTATATGGAAAAGAAGGTTTCTCAAGAAAAGGCCCTGGAGGAGGCGGTCAAACCGGTCCGGGAATTCATGTTCAAATATACCCGGGAGAAGGATCTGGCCCTTTTCGTAAGCCTTTCCAAAAGTCCCAAGCCCAGAGACCCGGCCGATGTTCCCACCGCGGTCCTCATCCCTGCCTTCATGATCAGCGAATTGAAGACCGCCTTCCAGATGGGGTTCGTCCTCTTTCTGCCCTTTTTGGTAATTGACATGGTGGTCTCAAGCATCCTCCTGTCCATGGGCATGATGATGCTGCCGCCGGTGATGATTTCCCTGCCTTTTAAGGTTCTCCTTTTTGTAATGGTGGACGGCTGGCATTTGATCGTCGGCTCGATGGTAAAGAGTTTTTATTAGCGAAAGCCCTGGCCGGCCTGATGGAGTAAGCGAGAATGACACCGGATATGGTAGTTGGCATAGCGAAAGATGCAATCGAGATGACCCTATACCTCTCCCTGCCCATAATGGGCGTGGCCCTGATCGTAGGGTTGGTGGTGAGCCTTTTTCAAGCGGTAACCCAGATGCAGGAGATAACCCTGACCTTTGTCCCGAAGATTGTGGCGGTGATGTTCAGCATCCTTTTCCTTACCCCGTGGATGTTGCAGAAGATGGTCTTCTATGCGGAAAGGCTGCTCGTCGGGCTGCCGGGATTTGTCCGTTGAGAGGCAGTAAAGTCGATGATTGACGGCGTGACAGGTTGGAATTTAGCGGTATTTCAGAATTGGCTCATCGTTGTCATGCGGGTGGCCCCGGTCATCTTCATGATGCCCGTCTTTCATTCCAGAAACATTCCCGTCCGAGTCAAGGCGGGCATGACCCTGCTCATCAGCCTGGCCCTCCTGCCTACGGTCCATTACGAGATGAAGGCTTTCCCCTCGGAACCGCTGGGTTTCATCTTTTTTGCCGCAGGCGAAATCATGATCGGCTTTCTCCTGGGCCTGACGATCCGTCTGGTCTTTGCCGGAGTCCAGTTGGCCGGAGAGATTGTCGGCTTCCAGATGGGTTTTGGGATGGCCCGGGTCATGGACCCTAATTCCAGTTCCGAATCAACGGTAATCACCGAATTTTACTATATCGTCGCCCTCCTGCTTTTCCTGGCGATCGACGGCCATCACTGGTTTTTCCGGTCCCTGGCGGAAAGTTTCCGCCATCTTCGTCCCGGGGAATTCCCGCTTAACCCTGGGCTCGTGGAACTGTTTTTGACTCTCTCCGGGAGGGTTTTTACCCTGGCGGTGAAGATCGCCGCCCCGATCCTGGCGGTGCTCCTTTTAATCAAGGTGGCCCTTGGCATCAGTGCCCGGATGGCGCCTCAGGTGAATCTGCTTATGACAAGCTTCCCCTTGACCATCGGCTGCGGGCTCGTCTTTATAAGCCTTTCTCTCGATATCTTCTGGGCGACTCTGAAGGGCACCCTGGAGGATTCGGGCAGGGGGATGATCAATACCGTACTGCCCTTAATGAAACGATAATTTTTTTCAGGATCCACCATGGCGGAAGAATCCTTTGCGGAACGATCAGAACAGGCAACCCCTAAAAAGCGCCAAGACGCGCGCAAAAAAGGGCAAGTGGCAAAAAGCCGGGAAATCCCGTCGGTCCTGATTATTCTTGGGGGAGGGGGGGCCCTGTTTCTGGCCGGGTCTTATCTTTACTGGCATCTTTCCGATCTGATGATTCAAACCTTCAGGAGCGTCGGGCAGGGAGACTTCAACCCGGCGTTCCTTTATAAGAAAAACTGGGAATTGATCAGATCGATGTTCTTTGGCCTTTCCCCGGTTCTTATCACCGTCTCCGTCCTGGCCGTCTTAAGCCATATTGTTCAGACCGGCCCGTTTATCTCCGGGGAGTCCCTGAAATTCGACCTCTCCCGAATCAGTGTAATCAAGGGCACAAAAAGGCTTTTTTCCAAGCACTCCGCAGCCGAACTGGCCAAATCGATCTTGAAATTCATAATCATCGCAACGGTGGGCTATGTAACGGTCAAGAGCAATCTGCCCGAACTTCTCCTGCTCCCCGATCAGGACCCCGGAGCGATTCTCACCATGCTCCTTTCCGTCTCCTGGGACCTTCTCTTTAGAGTCTGCCTGGCGATGCTTATCATAGCGGCTCTGGACTTTCTCTTTCAGCGCTGGAGCCATGAAAAGACCATCCGGATGACAAAACAGGAGGTCAAGGAAGAGTTTAAGCAGACCGAGGGAGATCCCCTCATCAAATCAAGGCTGCGGAGCCTTCAGCGCCAGATGATGAAGAATCGGATGATGGCGGATGTTCCCAAGGCCGATGTGATCATTACCAACCCCACCCATCTGGCCATCGCCCTCTCGTATCAGTTCAAGAAGATGGATGCGCCCAGGGTGGTGGCCAAAGGTTACGGCTTCCTGGCGGAAAAGATCATTGAGGTCGCCAAGGAAAGCGGGGTGATTGTCGTTGAGAACAAGCCCCTGGCCTGGACCCTTTATAAAACCCTGGAGGTGGGCGAGATGATCCCGGCGAGTCTTTACCAGGCGGTAGCCGATATTCTGGCCTATGTTTATCGATTGAAGAGAAGGACTATTTAAGATGAGGGAAAAAGCAGCCGGTATGTCTGTCAACCCGGGAGAACCTAAGATCAATCAGGCCGACCTTTATCTCGCGGCAGGGGTGGTAGCGATCCTTTTGGTCATGATTATTCCCTTGCCGGCGATCCTGCTTGACCTCTTTCTCTCGGTAAGCATCACCTTCGCCCTGATCATCCTGCTCACTTCCCTCTATATCAAAACCCCCCTGGAGTTTTCCACCTTCCCGTCGCTGCTTCTGATGACCACCTTATTTCGGCTTTCCCTGAATATCGCCTCGACCAGGCTGATCCTCCTTCAGGGGCACGAGGGAATCGGGGCGGCGGGACAGGTGATCAAATCCTTCGGCCAGTTCGTCATCGGGGGTAATTATCTGGTCGGCTTCGTCATCTTCCTGATCCTGGTGATGGTGAACTTTGTCGTCATTACCAAGGGAAGCGGCCGGATTGCCGAGGTAGCCGCCCGCTTTACCCTCGATGCGATGCCCGGCAAACAGATGAGTATCGATGCCGACCTCAACGCGGGCCTGATCGATGAGAACGAGGCGAGACAGAGAAGGGGCCAGATCTCCCGGGAGGCCGATTTTTACGGGGCCATGGACGGGGCGAGCAAATTTGTCCGGGGAGAGGCGATTGCCGGGATTCTCATCATGCTCATCAATATCATCGGCGGGCTTTTCATAGGCTCCCTTCAGTATAACATGTCTTTCCTCGACTCGGCACAGACCTTCACCATTCTTACGATTGGAGACGGCCTGGTCTCCCAGATCCCGGCCCTGATGATCTCGACGGCAGCCGGAATCATCGTAAGCCGGACGGCCTCAGAACATCACATGGGGAAGGAACTCTCCCGGCAATTCAGGCTTCAGCCTCAGGCGATCCTCCTGGGGGCGGGGATTCTCTTCCTTATGGGTTTGATCCCGGGGCTTCCCCATCTGCCTTTTATTATCCTTTCCCTGGCCGTCGGATTCTTCGGATATTCCTTATATAAAGAGCAAAAGAGGCTGGCCTTGAGCATGGACCAGGAAGCCGCCGCCGCCGCCCCGCCGGCGCCGGCGGAACAGATAGAATCCCTGCTCAATCTCGACCGGCTCGAGATGGAGGTCGGGTACGGATTGATCCCGATTGTAGATGAAGAGCAGAACGGGGATCTCCTCGAGAGGATCCGGTCTTTAAGAAGGCAGTTTGCCCTGGAGCTGGGCATAATCGTCCCGCCTCTGCGGGTGAGGGACAACCTCCAGTTGAAACCCGGGGGCTACCGCTTTCTGATCAAGGGCAACGAGGTGGGCCAGGGGGAGATGATGCCGGGATATATGATGGCCCTGCGTTCCGGGGAGATAAAGAGGGAGATCGACGGCCTTGTCACCCAGGAGCCGGCCTTCGGACTCCCCGCCCTCTGGATTCCGGAGAAGAGGAAAGATGAGGCCCAGTTTGCCGGTTATACCGTGGTGGACATCTCCACCATTATCACCACCCATCTGACGGAAACCCTCCGCACCCACGCGGACGAACTGCTGGGCCGGCAGGATGTCCAGAAGCTGCTTGATCGATTGGCTCAACAGTACCCCAAGGCCGTCGAGGAACTGATCCCCCAGACCCTGTCTCTGGGAGTGGTTCAGAAGGTTCTGCAGAATCTGCTGAAAGAAAGGATCTCCATCCGGGACCTCCTGACCGTCGTCGAGACGCTGGCGGATTATGGGTCTTTCACGAAAGATGCGGACCTTCTGACCGAATATGTAAGACTGAAACTGGCCCGTTCCATAGTAAATCAACATCTGGATTCCGAAGGGGTGCTCAACCTGATAACCCTCGACCAGCAGACGGAGGACCTGCTTAGGGACCACCTTCAGAAGGGGGAACAGGGGACCGTCCTTGCCCTCGAGGCGAATCTTATTCAAAGGCTGGCCATGAGTTTTCATAAGGTCATCGAAGGGGTGGCCGCCTCTAATATCCAGCCGGTGCTTATCTGTTCACCGCTGTTAAGGAGGCACGTAAAGAGGCTTATGGATCGGCTCTTTCCCCAACTGGTCGTCCTGTCCCACAGCGAGCTGCCGCCTCAGACCAAAATCCAGTCGTCAGGCACGGTGTCAATGGCCTGAAGTACGGAATAACTCCTGTTTACGAGGAATATCATGCAGATCAAACAATACATAGCGACGGATATCCAAGAGGCCATAAGGAGCGTAAAGGAAGAAATGGGTGAAGATGCGATCATCCTTTCGACGAAAAATATCCCGGCGGCCCCGGGCAACGGCCGTACCTCTGCCGGCCTGGTCGAGATTACCGCCGCCGTGGACCGTCCGTCCAAAAACACCATGAAGCCCGGGGGAGACTCTACCCCCGCAGGCGGCCTCGAGGTGGGCCAGGCTGCTCAGGAAGAGGCTCTCTTTCGGAAAATCATCTCCTCAGGGTTAGCCCCGGAGTTCATTCAAGAGGTGGTCGCGGACTTAAAGACCTTCCCCGGAAAGACCAAGAAAGAAAACCTGGCCTCATCTTATCGGGATTTTCTTAGCTGGCGGGTAATGGAAAACATCGACGTTGCCATTCCTGACCATAACGAAACGAATATCTGGTCGTTTATCGGACCGACCGGGGTCGGCAAGACCACAACCCTGGTGAAACTGGCGGCCCTCTACCGTCTCCGGGTTACCGAAAGGATCACCCTGGTCACCATCGACACCTTCCGGATCGGGGCCGTCGAGCAGCTCAGGCAGTACGCCCAGATTTTAAGGCTGCCCCTCGAGGTGGCCTATAATCCGGAAGAGCTCAAGGCCATACTGGCAAGAAACCGCCATCAGGATCTCATCCTCATAGATACCGCCGGCAGAAGCCCCGGCGCAAGCAAGGCTCTGGACGAACTGCAGGCGTTCCTCTGCGGCGATCAGGAAATTGACAACCACCTGGTCTTGAGCGCCACGACGAAAGATGAGGATCTCCAGGGCACTATCGAACGGTTCAGCGTGCTTCCCATATCAAGCTACATCTTTACGAAGATCGATGAAACCAGCGCCTGTATTCCCCTTTTCAACCAGCTCTTCCGGTTCAAGAAACCCCTTTCCTATTTGACCAACGGACAGAATGTCCCGGCGGATATCGAGGCAGCCACCAAGATGAAATTTGCCGACCTGGTGGTCGGCGGCATTTCCTGGTGTTGATGAGGCAAACGGCAATGGATCAGGCGGAAGGATTACGGACGATTATGAACGAGAGAGCAAGCGAGGCCGGCTTAAGCCATCCTCTGTTAAACGAGGAAAAAAAGGGCCGAATGACCCATGCCCCCCGGGTGATCTCGGTAACCAGCGGAAAGGGCGGCGTAGGGAAAACCAATGTAACGGTAAACCTTGGGCTTGCCTTGACTAAAATGGGCAAAAGGGTGTTGATCCTGGATGCGGACCTCGGCCTGGCCAACATCGATATCCTCCTGGGTTTGACTCCCCATTATACCGTTGAAAATCTTTTCTCCGGGGAGAGAAGCTTCCTGGAGATCATCGTCGAAGGGCCGGAAGGTCTTAAGATACTACCGGCAAGTTCCGGGGTGCCGAATCTGGTCGATCTAAATGAATCCCAGAAACTCCTCCTTCTGGAAGAGGTGGATACCCTGGCGGGGGAGATAGACGTGCTGCTGATAGACACCGGGGCGGGGATCTCGTCCAATGTCCAGTACTTCAACACCGCCGCCCAGGAATCGGTGGTCATCGTCACCCCGGAGCCCACCTCCTTAACCGATGCCTATGCGTTAATCAAGGTCCTTTCAACCAGGCACCGGAAAAAGGAGTTTTCCATTCTGGTCAATCTGGCCTCCGGAAAGGAGGAGGCCCTCGGGGTCTTCAGGAAGTTGAGCAGGGCGGCGGACCATTTCCTAAGCAGCTTGTCCCTGGACTACCTGGGGTTTATCCCTTACGACAACAAGCTCCCCCAGGCGGTAATAAGGCAAAAGGCCGTGCTCGACGTCTTTCCCGAGGCCGTCTCGAGCAAACATTTCACCGATCTGGCGGTTGCCCTCCTTTCGAGACCGCCCAAGGCCGATACGGGAGTCATCCAATTCTTCTGGAGCTCCCTGATTCAGTCCCGAAACAACCTGCTTTAGAAAAAGGGGTAAAGTTTGAAAACCAGCACTTTATTTAAGACCGCCGTACCGGAGTGGGAAAAGGCGAAACCGGCAAAGAAAACGAGGCCCAAAAACAGGGAAGAGATGATCCTCCATTACACCCCTTTAATCAAGTATGTTGCCCAGCGTCTGGCCTTGCGTCTCCCCTCCCATATCTCCCTCGATTACCTGATCAGCGCCGGGTCGATCGGACTGATTGACGCGGTCTCTAAATTCGACGAGGGCAAAGGGGTAGAATTTAAGACCTATGCCGAGTTTAGGATACGGGGGGCGATGCTTGACGAATTGCGCGCCATGGATTGGGTTCCCCGATCGGTCAGGCATAAGGCCACCTCCATCGAGAAGGCCATCAACAGTTTGGAGAAGAAGATCGGACGGCCCGGGGAGGATGAGGAGATCGCCGCGGAAATGGGGGTGAGCCTCGATGATTATTACAGGATAGTAAAGGAACTCTCCGGCCTGTCTGCTCTGGAGTTGGAAGACGTTCCCAGAGGTCTGCCGAACCTCAACCTGGACGATATCGCCGGATCCCTCATCGAAAGCGAAGAAAAGGACCCTCTGCATCAATACCAGGCCAAGGAGTTGAAGCTGATTCTGACAGAGGCGATAGATGAACTGGAATCCAAGGAAAGGACCATCCTTACCCTCTATTATTATGAAGAACTCACCTTGAAGGAGATCGGCCAGGTGCTCGAACTGACCGAGTCGAGAATCTGCCAGCTCCATACCAAGGCGATACTGAAACTCAGGGCCCGCCTGAGGCAGTACCGCCAACAGGACTCATGATAGGAGAGCTTTGAATAATGTCAGCAATACTTCAAAGCTCTGAATATATAACCGGGAAGTAGCAAACGACATCAATTTCAGGAGAGAACAATGGTTGATTTAAAAATGAACATTTTGGTGGTGGATGATTTCGCGACGATGAGAAAGATCATCAAGAACATCCTGCGGCAGTTGGGATATGTGAATATCCTCGAGGCCGAAAACGGGGTGGCGGCCCTGGAGGTATTAAAGAGCGAGAAGGTCGGCTTCATCGTGTCCGACTGGAACATGCCCGAGATGACCGGGCTTGAGCTGCTCAAGGCAGTCCGGGCGAGCGAGCAGTGGAAAGACCTGCCTTTCCTGATGGTGACCGCCGAAGGGCAGAAGGAGAACGTAATCGAGGCGGTGAAGCACCGGGTCAGCAATTATGTGGTAAAACCTTTTACCGCGGAACTCGTCGCGGAAAAGATCAATAAGATCTTCGAGGGAAAATAGGCCATCATGGCAGAGGAAATCGGTATCGGTCAAAAACTGAGCCGTCTTTTTCCGAGTGCGAAAATGAAGGATCCCAAAGAGAGGATTCGTGAGCAGAAGTTTACCAGGGAAAGAAAAAAAGGTAAGCCAAAACAAGGTTACTCTCCCGACGGTTCGGATGAGCAGGATGAAACCTTCAATTCACCGGGAGAGGGCGTTTCAGGAAAAATTCTGGATATTGAGGTTTAAAAGGAGGCAGCACAAATGGAGGCAATAAATCTGGCCATAATCGGCGCCGGGGAGATCGAGCGTTTATTTTTACCGGGAAGCATTCTCCTGATCTTTATCGTCATGATCGGCTATTTCAGAAGGATAATGTCCGCCCTTAAGAATCCCCGGCCGGGGGCCCATCCTCGTGAGGCCAGGGTCCTGATCGAGGAATCGGAAGCCATCTACGGGAGGCTTGAGAAAACCATCGCCGAGAGGAAGGCTATTGCCGAGAGGCTGATTGCCCAGTTGGATATCAAGATTAATCTCCTGCAAGCCAACCTGGAGAGGATCGATCGGAGCCTTCCCCTTTTGGAGGGTGAGAAGGAAGACGGGATCGTGCCTGCTTCCTCCCGGCAGGCACGAACAGAGCGCAATCCGACGGAGATTGCCAAAGAAACCGGCCTGTCTTTGGGCGAAATAGAATTGATGATGAATCTGAAGCGGTTTCAACACTCTGCTCCTTTGAAGGTCTAATGAGGAAAATCAGGTGACGGAAATCTCAACCCCGTCATTATACGGTAACCCGGCCGGCCTTTCCGACCGGTTCCGGCGAGAGTCGCCCGGTCTTAAGCTGGGCCAATACGTGACCGGGAAGGTTATCGAGATGATCGATGATCGCCGGGTTCTACTTCTCCTCGACGGTCGGCCGATCACCGTTGAAACCAGGATCCCCCTGCGCGCCGGGAGGGAAGGGGTTTTTCTCGTTCAGGCCCTGGAGCCGCAAATCCTGCTGAAACCTCTTCCGGCGGAAGGGGGAAGGATTTTCCAGGGGGAAAGATGGCTTGCGGAAGTGCTCAAGTCGGCCTCTCCCGAGGCGGCCCTGGCCAGAGCCCAGCTCGTTGATCTAACCCAATTTCCCCCGGGGAAAGAAGGATCGCTCGCCGGAGTCGGACGGGGCCTCGTTGAACTCTGGGACGCCCTGGCGCCTTCCCGTCTGGTCAACCTGGCCCCGGCGGACCTTCTGGCCCTGATTTCCCGATCCGGCCTTTTCTTTGAATCGAAACTGAGGCGGCTCATCGAAACCGGCCGGGCCGACCTGTTTGCGGAGGTATTAAACGGGGATGTCAAGGGGCTGCTCTTTAAGCTCAAGGCCTTGCTTGAGGCCCGTCAATCGATTCCGGAAGATTCCGGCGGGCCGGCCATCTCCCTACTGCTTAAGAAAATAAACAACTGCCTTGCCAGGATCGAGGCTACCCAGGAGATGAACTCCCCCCCGTCCGGGGCGGGAGAGAGGCTGGCCGTTACCCTGCCCTTCTGGTTTCAGGGGGAGCTTAACTTTGTCGATCTCAGATTCGACTGCCCGCCGCAAGAGCGATCTGCCGGCGGGGAAGGCTTATCGGTCCTCTTTCTTCTCAACCTGCCGGGGTGGGGAAGGATCTTGATCGAGGCCAGGATAACGGGGAAGAAGATCTATGGAAGACTTCTCTTGCCCACGGAGGAGGTGGCCGCTTTTTTCGACCGATCCCTGGGAGACCTCGAGGGGCGGCTTAGAACCCTCGGATTTGATCCTCTGTTTAAGGCGGCCTCCCTGAGGCCGGAAGAAATGCTCGATGAGTTCTTAGGCGGGATCGGCCGGGACGAGCGGTTTCTCAACATCGTGATTTGACCCGCCGGAGGGTGGCTTTTCTTGCCGGCGTTATAGATTGGACAGGAAATGGACCAGACCAAAACACCCCCGCAACAATTGAAAAAGGCCGTCGCCTTGAGATACCGGCCCGGGGTCGATCAGGCCCCCCAACTGACCGCCAGGGGTCAGGGGCTCGTCGCCGAAAAGATCATCGACCTGGCCCGGCGCCACGGGATCCCCATCCAGGAGGATCCGGCCCTCGTCCAGATGCTCGCCCAGATTGATCTCCATCAGGAAATCCCCCCTGAGGCCTATCTCGTAGTCGCCGAGATCCTGGCCTTTATCTATACGGCCCATAAAAGATGGGCCAGGCCGGAAACGGCGGTTTCCGAGGAAAAAAATGCCTACCTCTAGCCTGGAAGCAGGAGCCATTTTTGCCGGAAAAAGGGAAGAAAAAACGGGTCTTGCTTATCATTCACTCATACATTCAATATGTTGTCAATCATGGTATGGCGTTTGCACTTATACCTTCGAATCCGGGAGGCTCGATTATGAACATTAGAATAGACCTGTTATCCGCCGTCGCCGAGCGACAGATGGCCAGACATCAAATAATCGCCAACAACTTAAGCAATGTCCGGACGGCGGGCTATCGCCGGGAGATCCCGGTCTTCTCAAACTTGATCTCCCAGGCCCTCTCCCCGGCCGAGCAGGCCCAGTCGGCCTCGCTGACCTCGTTCGAACAGGGGGACATCGAAACCACGGGGAACGTCTTGGATCTCGCCATCGAAGGGGAAGGTTTCTTCAAGATAATGACCCCGGGGGGCATCCGCTACAGCCGCTCCGGCGTTTTCCGTCTGGACGGCGAGGGGCGGCTGACCACCGCCGCCGGGGATGCGGTCCAGGGCCGGCAGGGGGAAATCCGCATTGCCGGCAAAGAAATCATCGTGGAGAGGAATGGGGCGCTGAGAGTTGACGGCCAGGAGACGGACCGCCTGGCCCTGATCACCTTCCCCGATCCCTCCTCTTTGCGCAGAGAAGGGGGCGGCCTCTTCAGTCTCGAAGGACGGCAGCAGGAACAGGAGGTGGAGGCCCCGGTAATCCTCCAGGGGCACCTCGAGATGTCCAACGTCAATCAGATCGAAGAGATGGTAAATTTGATCGACGCCTTGAGAACCTACGAGGCCTACTCCAAGGTTATCCAGTACCAAGACGAACTCAAAGGAAAAATAGTCAATGATCTCGGTAGAGTATAGATTCAGCAAGGAGGGCTGGTTATGATTCGGGGACTTTGGACGGCGGCCACGGGAATGGCCTGCCAGCAGACAAACATCGATGTGGTGGCAAACAACCTGGCCAATGTAAACACCAACGGTTTTAAAAAGAGCCGGGCCCATTTTCAGGATCTGATGTATCAAAATATCCGGACCGCCGGGGTCACCACCTCAGGCGGCGCTCAGATCCCTTCGGGGATCCAGGTCGGGATGGGGGCCAAGGTGGTTTCGGTGGACAAGGTTTTTCTCCAGGGGGATTATTCCCAGACGAAGAATCAGCTCGATATGGCCATCGAAGGCAAGGGGTTCTTCAGATTAATAAACAGCGGCCGGGAGGTTTACAGCCGTTCCGGGGCCTTCAAGCTCGATAAGGACGGCTATATCTGCGACAGCCACGGAAACCGGCTCCAGCCGGAATTCGCCATCCCCCCCCGCACGGCAACCATAACGATAGATTCCGGGGGAAGGCTCGTCGCCTCCGGCGCCGACAGTCAGGAACTGGGGAGCGTTCAGCTCCAGCTTTTCAATTTCCCCAACCCCGCCGGCTTGAGAAGCCTGGGTAACAATCTCTTCTTGCCTACCGACGCCTCGGGCGAGCCGGCCCAGGGCAACCCGGGAACCGATGAATTCGGCACCATCGCCCAGGGGTTCCTGGAGATGTCCAACGTCGATGTGGTGACGGAGATGATAAATATGATTATGGCCCAGCGGGCCTACGAAATCGGGAGCAAGGCGATCCAGGCCGGCGACGACATGCTGCAAATTGCCAACAACCTTAAACGCTAAAGGCAAGACCATGAAAAAAGCCATCCTCCTTTCCCTTGTTTTCGTCTGCTCGCTGCTTTTTAACCCGGGCAGAAGCGCCGCGGGACAGCCGTTTGTTTTTCTCGACTTCCAGAAGACCGGAACGATCCTGCAGATGGAAGAGGTGATCCGGCTCCTTGAGGCCGGTTTTCAGAACCTCTACCCGGAGGAACGATTCCGCCTCGAGGTAAAATCCGTCCAGCATTATGAAAAGATTACCCTGCCCGCCGGCGATCTTTCCGCGGAGCTGACCCTCTCCGACGCCGCCCGGCGGGGGGGAAACATCTCGGCCCTCCTGTCTTTCAGTCTGGAGGGGAAAGAGGTGGGCAGGTCCCGGGTGAGGGCCCGGGTCGAGGTCTATACAGAGGTCCTGGTCGCCGCGGGCCACCTGGGAAGGCATCTGGAGCTTCAGGCCAAAGACCTCCAGCCGGCGAGCCGGAGCCTTTCGTCACTGCCCGCGGATTTCCTGTTTGAGCCGGGCCAGATCAGGGGAAAAAGGACGACCGCTGCCATCAACCGCGGGGAGGTATTGAGAGCGGGGATGGTGGAAGAACCGCCCCTCCTGAAGAAGGGGGACCGGGTGCTTTTGCTCATTGAAAACCATAAGCTCAGGATCGTAACCTTGGGAGAGGCTAAAGAAGAGGGACGGCGCGGGGAGCAGATCAAGCTTATCAACCTGGCAAGCCGCCGCGAGGTATCGGGACGGGTTCTCGATTCCCATACCGTCCGGATCGATTTTTAACCGGCCCGCCTGGGTCGAGGGAGGCAAAGATGGATCAGGCATTACCTAAATGGATAATCAGCGGGTTGATCGTAACAGGTCTCCTGATCACGGGATGCACGACGAACCCCTTCAAACGGCCCGCCACTCTCGATATTGAAAAGGAGAAGCTCGCCGCCGCCGCCCCCCTGTCGGCCAAAAGGGAAGAAGGGTCTCTGTGGTCCCCTGTTTCCGCCAGCAATTTCTACAGCGATCTCAAGGCACGCAATGTCGGCGATACCGTCACCATCAAGATCGTCGAGACCGCAACTGCCTCGAAAAACGCCGAAACCAAAACCGGGAGGAACTCGGGACTCAAGGCCAACTGGAGCGGGATTCTCGATGCGCTGGCCAGGGGGTGGACGGTAGGCGGCGCCCCGGTAGGTCCCAGCCATCTGATGGATCTCTCGAATTATTTCGACGGCAAGGGGGAGACGAGCAGATCCTCCTCGATGACCGCCTTTATCACCGCCCGGGTAACCCATGTCATGCCCAACGGAAACCTTTTAATCCAGGGGACCAGAAGCATTCAGCTAAACAGAGAAACTCAATATATCTCGATTCAGGGAATTATCCGGCCGGAGGACGTCTCTTCTACCAATGTGATCCTCTCGACCTACGTGGCCGACGCGGTAATCGAACTCGACGGTTACGGTGTAATCGGAGACAAACAGTCTCCCGGCTGGCTCGCCCGGGTCATCGACTGGGTCTGGCCGTTTTAGGACAGGCTAAGGAGACAAAGATGAAAAAAATTCTAACCGCGATCCTTTTTCTGATCCTCGCTTCTCCCGCCGAAGCGATCCGGCTGAAAGACATCTCTTCCCTAAAAGGGATCAGGGCCAACCACCTGTTCGGATACGGGTTGGTCATCGGCTTGAACGGAACCGGCGACGGCCCGGGAAGCGAATTTGCCATCCGCTCCCTAATCAACATGCTCGAGAGGATGGGGGTTCACATCGACCAGGAAAAGTTAAGCCAGATCAAGCCGAAAAACGCCGCCGCGGTCATGGTGACCGCCGCCCTGCCCCCTTTTGCCAAAATCGGCAGCCGGGTCGACGTGACCGTCTCCTCGATCGGGGACGCGAAAAACCTTCAGGGGGGAACCCTGTTCATCACCCCGCTTAAGGGGGTGGACCAGCAGATCTACGCCCTGGCCCAGGGGGCCGTGCTCACCGGAGGCTTCGCGGCGGGCGGGGCGGCCGGCGGCGGGGTGCAGAAAAATCATCCCACCGTAGGGGTCATCCCCAAGGGGGCCCATATCGAACGGGAGGTCTCGGTGGCCTTAAACGGGAGAAGGGAGCTGCACCTGAGCCTGTTCAATCCGGATTTTTCGACGGTGGAACGGGTGAGGGAGGCGATCAACCGCTCCCTCGGGGGTGAATTCGCCAGAAGCTTGGACTCGGGCACCGTGGTCATCGCCGTTCCCGAGGCTTTAAGGGAGAGGATTCCGGAATTCATCGCCTCTCTGGAGCGGCTTGAGGTCGTGCCCGATATGGCCGCCCGGGTGATCATCAACGAAAAGACCGGGACCATCGTGATGGGGGAAAATGTCCGGATCTCGACCATTGCCGTCGCCCAGGGAAGCCTCAATATCGAAATCAAGGAAACCCAGAAGGTCTCCCAGCCCCTTCCCTTCGCCCCGGCCCCTCCCCGGGGGACGGCGGGAACCGTCGCCCCTCCGGGAGGCGGGACGATCGTAGCCCCGGGGGGAGCAACGGTGGTCACGCCGGACTCGGCGGTCAGCGTCAGGGAGGAGGCCAGGGCCTTGATGATTGTTCCGGGAGGCGTGAGCTTAGGCGAGGTGGTCCGGGCCCTGAACTCCATAGGCGCCGGCCCCCGGGACCTGATCTCGATCCTCCAGAGCATCAAGGCCGCCGGGGCCCTGCAGGCGGATCTGGAGATCATCTAGCTTTTTTTAGGAAATGAGGGGAAAATGTCGATAAGGGCAATAGGAGAAACCGGGACGGCAAGGCAGATATTTCCTAAGGGGGCGCCGGAAGATAAATCGGCCGACGATAAGCTCCTTAAGGCCTGCCGGGAATTCGAATCGCTCTTCCTCACGCAGATCCTGCAATCGATGAGGAAGGGCCTGCCGGAATCTGGTCTGCTTGGCGACGGCAAGAAGCGGGAGATATTAGAATCCCACTTCGATCGGGAGCTGGGGAGGATCCTCGCCCAGACGAAGGGCTTGGGCCTGGGGGAAATGCTCTACAAGCAGTTCAGCCGCGCCGGCCAGGGCAAGCCTTCCCCGTCCCTGGTCCCGGCCGAGATCAGGTCAGCCGATTTGCAGGAAAGGAGGGAAGATAAATGAACCCCCCGGATAACGGCTACGAATCCCTGAGCCTGCTCCTCAGAGAAGAGGAAGCGGCCCATGAACTCCTCATGGAGGAGTTGAAGCGGCAGGAAGATTATTTGAAAAGAGGGGAAGTGGATTTGCTGGCCCGGTCGGTCGAGAAGATCGACGGGCACCGGAAGGCCCTGGTAGATCTCCGCCTGCGGGTCAGGGCGCTCCTGGGACATCTTTGTCCGCCGGTTGCCGCCGGCCGGGGAGACTCCCTGGAGACCCTTTTATCCGAACTCCCCCAGCCGTACCGGGAAGGCGCCCTGGCTCAGGCCAGGGCCACAGGAAGACTCAAAGGCCTGATAGAAAGGATAAACAACCGCAACAAGGCCCTCATCGAAGAGACCCTGCTCATCTTCAGGGAGCTGACCCGCCTCATTACCGATGACCCGCTCAACTCACCGGGTTATGCGCCGGTGGAGAGGAAGAGGGCCGTCTCCGCCGCTCCTTTCGTTTTAAGCAGAGAGGTTTGACCATGCCCGGGATCAGCAGTGTTTTCAATATAGCCAAAGGGGCGCTCCTTACCCATCAGACCGCAATGAACGTGACGGGCAACAACATCGCCAACGTCAACACCCCGGGATACTCGCGGCAGAAGGCAAATCTCGGTTCGAACATTTCCGTTGGCTCCTCTACGATCCACCTGGGGATGGGGGTGAAGATAGATACCGTCGTCCAGCAGGTCGATCAGTTCGTCAACCGGAGCATCTTCAAGAAGCTCTCTTCCCTCGACGAGTTCACCTCCCGGGCCTCGGTCCTCCGCCATCTCGAGTCCATTTTCAATGAAACGCTGGATCAGGGACTGGCGCGCGGGATGAACGATTTCTGGAGAGCCTGGCAGGATACGGCGAACAATCCCGGCGGATACGCCGAGAGAACGGCCCTTCTGGACAAGTCCGATCTCCTGGCCCGGCGTTTCAACACCATGAGCAATGATCTGGTTTTGCTCAGGGACAATATGAATGCGAACCTGTCGGTCTCCGTTGAGGAATTGAATCTCCTGACCAGGCAGGTGGCCGAATTGAACGAGAAGGTGGTTATGGCGGAATCCACCAAGACCGTAGCCAATGATCTAAGGGATCAACGGGCAACCCTGCTTGAGAAGATAGCGGGACTGGTGGAGAGCGTTTATCTTGAGGACGGCGTGGGTTCGGTAAGCGTTCTCACCTCGACGGGGATCCTCCTGGTGGACGGGAACAATTATACGAGGATAGGCTATTCCGGCGGAGAGATCCGTTTAAACGGCGGGATCGCAGATGCCTCCGCCAATTTCAAAAGCGGAAAGATCGGGGCCTGGCTCGACATCCGCGACGCCGTGGTGCCTGAGTATCTTGCCAACCTCGATGAACTGGCAGGCAGTCTCATCTTTCAGATAAATAATCTCCATCGGCAGGGGGTCGGCCTCGACGGCGAGACGGGAAAGAATTTCTTCGTCCCCAATCCCGGGGATGACTACTCAAACCAAACCCCCGGCGCCAGTTTCTCCGGAGCGGCCCTTTATTTTGCCTTAAGCGGCGAGGTCAGGGGAAATCCCCAAACCATCGCCGCCGGGGCTTCCATCGCCCCGGGTGACAACAGAGGCGCCCAGAGGATCGCCTCCCTCCAGACGGACAGCTCGATTTCCATCAGGAAATGGACCTATCGGGATCGCGGCGGGCAGCCCGAGGCCGCCTCTTTCACCACAACCTTTCAGGGCTATTATGAGACGATGGTAGGAGAGCTGGGAATTTTAGCCAGGTCCGCAAACGAAGGCGGGGCCTTTCAACAGTCTCTCCTGGACAACCTCTCCAAGTTGAGGGATTCCATCTCCGGGGTGAATATGGATGAAGAGCTCGCCGAACTTCTCCAGGTCCAAAGGGCCCATCAGGCGGCGGCAAAACTGGTCACCATCGCCGATGAGATGCTGCAGACCATTCTACAGATTCGCTAGAGGCAGAATATGAGGGTTGCCACCAGAACGCTCCACCAGGAGATAAAGCGAAACATCGTCGAGCTTTCAGGAGGGATGAATTCCCTAAACGAAAAGATCTCGACCGGCAAGAGTCTGAACCGTCCCTCGGATAATCCCCTGGCCGTAATCGATACCCTGGGGATCAAATCCGCCCTGTCCCGGATCGACCAGTATCTGAGAAACATGAAACTGGCCTCCTCCTGGGTCAACCTGTCGGAAAACGCCATCGGCCAGGTTCAGGAGATCGTCGAACGGGCCCAGGAGGTCGGGATCCAGATGGCAAGCGACACCCAGTCGGCGGCGACCCGGGCTCAGGGGGCCAAGGAGATCGGCAGCCTCCTCGATCAGGCAATCGCCCTGGGCAACTCCGAACTAGGCGGCCGCTACATCTTCGCCGGCTACAGGGTCCAGACCCAGCCCTTCTTAAAGATCGAACAAGGCGGACTGACCACCGTCCGGTACGAAGGCGACGGGAACAACTACGATGTCCAGACCGGCAAGGGCGAGTATTTAACCGTGGGCAAAAACGGCGGCGAGGTCTTTATCGGGGCGGGGGTCTTCGACGCCCTGGGAAGCCTGAAGAAGGCCCTGGAAGATAACGATCAAGGGGATATTCAGCAGGCCCTGGGCTCTCTTCGATCAGCCCATGACCGGCTCCAGAATCAGTCCGCCGAGGTGGGGGCCAAGGCCAACCGTCTTGAGATAAACGAATCTATCTTAAAGAGGCTCTCCCTCGACATGACAGACCGGCTTTCCCGGCTTGAGGATACCGACTTGGCCGAGGCCGCCCTGTCGTTGCAGAAGAGCGAGCTCTCCTATCAGGCGGCCCTGATGGCGGCGGTCAAGATAAACGAGCTTAGCCTCTTGAACTATTTGCGTTAAACGAAAGAACAAAATAACCGGGTGGTCACTTAGGTCCCTCGAAATTACGTTATTCAAAGCTTTCAAACCATTTTTGCCAGGGAGGGTGAAAATGCTGATTTTAACGAGAAGGATCGGCGAGTCGATCACCGTAGGTGACGAGATCAGGATCCGGGTCATAGATATCCAGGGGAAGCAGGTCCGCCTGGGGATCGAGGCCCCTGCGGGCCTTCAGGTTCACCGGCGGGAGATTTACGAAAAGATCCTCAAGGAGAACCTGGAGGCGGCGAAGATAGGGGTGGATTCCTTGGAAAAGATAATGAAGCCGAAGGGGGGATATAGTCTTGAAGGTTGAGACCAGTCGTTTCGGAACGATAGAAATAGGCGAGGAAGAGCTGATCCACCTGCCCCAGGGCATGATCGGATTTCCCCGGGAGAGGCGTTTTGTCCTCCTCCGCCATGAGCCGGATTCCCCGTTCTTCTGGTTTCAATCGGCGGACAACGCCGGGTTGGCCTTTGTCCTGACCGACCCCTTCCGGTTCAAACCGGATTACAACCTGGAGATACCGGAGGAGGACGGGAAACTATTGGAATTGGATCAGATCGAAGAGGCCCTGCAGATAATGGTGGTGGTCAATATCCATCAGGGCCGAGGGCAGCCGGAACTCACCGCCAATCTCTTAGGCCCGGTGGTGGTCAATGCCACAAAGAGAAGGGGCAAACAGGTAATCCTCTCGGGCAGCTCCTATTCCCACCGGCACCCCCTGGCCATCTGAAAAAAAAGCCCCGGAGGATGCCTGTCCTCGGGGCTTTCGGTAATTGCTGACCGCCGGGGTCACTTGATGAGCGAAACCAGAGAGTCCAGGATGATCTTTTCCGCCAGGGCGCCGCTGTCCACCCGGTAATTCCCCGTCTCGATCTGTTTTTTGAGCTCTGAAACCCGCTCCGTCCTTATATCCGGGGTCGCCTGAAGCACCTCATATATCTTCTGCATCTCTTTGGAGCGGGTGGATAGTTCCACCCGGTCCGAGGGCGAGGCGGTCTTCGCCTTTTCCTCGTCAACCCGCTGGTTTCTTTCCGGCTGCTGGTTGGAGTTGGTCATAAGGACGTTCTTAATCATATTCTGATTTTGCGGCAGGTCATTTATCTTCATTTTCTTCTCCTTGGCTAGATCATTTGCTCCTGGATAACGGCGCCGGCCAATTCGTAAATCCTCCGTTGCAGCCGGGCGTTCTCCGCGGCGGGAAGGGCCTCTCCGGAGTCGTTCCCGGGGATGCTGAAGGCAATCTCTCCGTTCTTGTTGGCCGATACCTCAAGGGGCTGGCCGTATTCCCGGCTCAGCCTCCCCAGGATGTCCCGGGAGATCCCGTTCTGATGGGGCCCCTGGACGAGCTGGGAGATCGCCTCTTTCGCGATCCGATCCACCATCAGCATCCTGCGGCCCTCCCGGGAGAAGGCGACCTCATCCTTCTGTCCGGGATGGGCGGCGGCCTTTTCCTTCGAGATCCGGGATTTCACCGAAAGCTGCTGGCTGTAGGCCTTCAAGACATGCTGGACATTGTAATCGGTCAGGATCATATGCCACCTCTGTGATCTAATTATCGGCATCCGGGGAAAAAACTTTAGCTTTTTTTTCAATTAAAAAATCGGCCACCCTCCTTTTTAAAAGTACCCGTTTGATTTTTACCCCGGCGTTTAAGTTTTTCTCCCCGGTTGACGATAAATAGGTCAAAAGCAAGCCGGATAGAGAAAGGAGGGGAGGGACAAAGGCAGAGAAGAAATTTGAGGTGAAGAAGCGCAATCGTAATCCCGAATCAACCATTTAACCCGCGGGCAAGGATGCCCGCAAGAAAATTCAAGGAGGAAAAGAATATGTCACTGAGAATCAATACCAACGTAGCGGCAATCAACGCCCACCGGCAGCTTGCGGAAACCAGTTCGAGAATGGCCGCCTCCATGGAGAAGCTCTCCTCGGGCTACCGGATCAACAAGGCCAAAGACGACGTGGCCGGTCTCTCCATTGCCAACACCTTCCGGATGGAGGTAAGGTCTCTGAAGATGGCCCAGCAGAACGTCGCCCAGGCGACCTCCATGCTCCAGGTGGCCGAAGGCGGAGCCTCGAAGATAGAAACCATCGTCGAGCGGCTCAAGGAACTGGCCACTTTGGCGGCCTCGGACAACACCGATGCCAACGGTCGGGGGCGGCTCGAAGCGGAGGCGGATGAGCTCCTCGCGGAAATCGACCGGATCGCCGCCGACACGAAATACTCCGCCACCTCCCTCCTCGACGGCTCTGCCTCGCTGGTCTTCCAGGTGGGATCGGGGGATCAAGCAGAAGAAGACCGGATCGCCGTAACCCTGGAGAAGGCGATAGACTCCACGGGTCTGGCAATCAACGCAATCGATCTTAAGACTCTTGTTGGCGCCCAGCAGGCCATTAAGTCCCTTGACGAGGCCCTGGTAACGGTCAATACAGCCCTTGGCACCATCGGCGCCGCCCAGAGCCGGCTCGATTTCGCCTCGGCCAACCTGGCGGTCACCGCGGAGAACATCTCCGCCTCCGAATCCACCATCCGGGATGCGGATATGGCCTTCGAAATGACCAACTTCACCAAGAACCAGATCCTGATGCAGGCCGGCACCGCGATGCTTGCCCAGGCCAACATGGCGCCCCAGGGGATCCTCTCCCTGATCGGCGGCCGTTAGGAGCGGGAAACTGAACCTTAAAGAGGGGAGTCCCTCCCCTCTTTAAGGCCTCATTTCCTTCCAGGAGGCAACAGAGATGGAAACCTCTCTCATAAAAGAAAGCCCCCTTCCCCAGGCCGCCCGGGATTATCCGGAGAGGGCCCCGGCGAGGCCGCTGAAATCCAAGGAGATCGACGCCCGGCCCGTTTCCGGGGAGACGATCCGGGAAAATATCGCCCGGAGCGAAGAGGCGTTGAGGAAGGTGGCCGAAGGCATCAACGAGTTCATGCGAAGCGAGAACTACAGCATCCAGTTCATTCCGGACCAGGATTCCGGCGTCGTGGTGGTCAAGGTGATAGACGGGGAAGGGAATGTGGTCCGGGAGATCCCTCCGGAGACCATGCTGGCCCTGGCTTCCCAGGGGGAAGAGGGAATCGGGCTGCTTTTAAATTCAGAGCTGTAAGAAACATGGAAACAATTTGTCTTAGTCTCTTTGCCTTTGCTTTCGGACTTGCCGCCCTGTTGAAGGACCGCAGGGCGGTTGCCGTTTATTCAAGGAGGCGGGCATGCCGTCGACAGGCGCCGTAAGCGGGCTTGCAAGCGGCCTCGACTGGCGGAAGGTCATCGACCAGATGAGGCAACTGGAGGGCCGGAAGCTTAACCTCTCCGCGGGACAGAAGAAGGACTACCAAAGCCAAGCCGCAGCCTGGCAGGGGATAAACAGCAAGCTTCTCTCCCTGAAAACCAAGGCGGAGAGCTTGAGGCTTCCCGCGGGTTTCAATGTTTACACCCCCTCCCTCCTCTCCAACACCTCTGCCAAACCCGAGGACATCCTCCAGGTCGCAGCCGGGGAAGAGGCCTCCCCGAGTTCGTATACCCTTAAGGTTCTGGCCCTGGCGGAGAACCACAAGATCTCCTCCACCGGTTTTGCAAGCAGGACCGAGGCCTTGGGGCTTTCCGGGGACCTCGTGGTCGGGGGGAGAACCGTCAAGATCGCCCCTTCGGAAAGTTTAACCGCCATCCGGGACAAGATAAACGCGGCCAATGCGGGCGCCCGGCCCTCCCGGGTAAGCGCGGCAATCGTCAACTACGGCGCCGACGGCTTCCGGCTCATCTTATCTGGCGAAGGGGGCGGGGCGCAGGGGATCAGCCTCGCCAACGGGGGGAGCGCCGACCTCACCGGATTGATGGGCTTCGTGGACGGCTCGCCGAAAACTGTCAAGGACCCCGCCTCCGGCGCCCACAGAAGCGACGCCTTCTTTGCCTCCGATAAGGCCATAGGAACGGCCCTGCTTAATCTCTCCACCCCGGCTGGCGGGCTTGTGGAGATAACCATCGACGGGATCAGCCGGTCCGTGGCGATCGATCTGGCCGTGGATTCCCTGGATACCATCAAGGCATCGATCAACGACGCCTTTCAGGGGGCCCTTGCCACGAACCCGGCCTCGGTCATGATCCTCCGGGACGACAAGGGCAACGCCTCGCACCGCCTCGTAATCGCGGGAAGCGGCATCTCCTACAGCGACTCCGGCAATGTCCTCGAAACCATCGGCATCCTGAAAAGGGCAGGCTTCTCTGACGAGCGGGGCATGGCAGGCGACCTGGCCAATACCTCCGGGGGCAGGGCCATAAAGTCATCCACCCGGATCAGGGATATCGACGGCTACTCCAACCACGCCCCGGGAGACTCGATTGCCTTCGGGGGAAAAAACACCGCCGGGGAAGAGGTTAATATCCTCTTTTCCATCGAAGAGGAAACAACCATGGGGGATCTGCTCGGGGCGATCAGGAACGCCTACGGAGACGTAACCCCGACGGTTACCGCGGCGGGCAAGATCATGGTAATAAATAATGAGCAGGGCGACGAAGACCTGCGGGTGATCCTCACCCCGAGCAAGGGGAGCCTGAAGTTCGCCAGCAGTCATGACCTGGGTGCTAATAGCAACATCAGGGCCAGGGAGCTGCAAAAAGGGGCGGATGCGGTCATCTCCCTGGACGGGGTGACCATAAGCCATTTCTCAAACCTGATGGACCGGGTGATTCCCGGGGTCTCCCTCAATCTCAAAAAGGCCGATCCCGAAACCGCCGTCACCATCAGATTTCAAAGGGATAACGCGGCCTTGATGAAGAAGATCGAGGATTTTGCAACCGCCTATAACGAGGCCCTGGAGACCATCAACAGCCAGCTTGCCTACCGGCCGGATCAGGAAAAGCAAAACTCCCTCTACGGAGACAGTTCCCTGAAAACCATCAGATCGAACCTGGGGCAATTGGTGCTGCAAAAGGTCCCGGGGGCGCCGGAGAACTTTTCCACCCTGGGCATGGCGGGCATCCGCCTGGGAAAAGACGGCAAGCTTGCGGTGGACAAGGACAGGTTAGAGAAAAATCTGGAAAACAATTTCGAAGACATAAAGAGGTTGTTTTCCGTAAACACCACCTCGACAAACAGCGCCGTAACCTACATTTACCACGATCGGGAGACCAAGGCGGGAACTTATCGCCTAAACATCGACGGAGTGAATCCCTTGGCCGGGAGTTTTATCGGGGCCGGGGAGCGGGTCTCGGAGGCTACGGCGAAGGACGAATACCTTAAGGGGGTCTCCGGAGACGCCCGCGGCCTGCTCGTCCGGTATTCCGGACAGGTTGCGGGGACGGTGGGGGAGATAACCCTCACCTTCGGCATCGCCGAGCTTTTCGATCGAAGCCTGGCGAATCTTACGGACTCCTACTGGGGATCGATCACCAAAAAGAATAACTCGATCCAGAATCGGATCGACCGGCTCGACCGGAACATGTCGGACATGGGAAGAAGAATCGACCAGCGGATGGTGGAGATGGAACGCCGCTTCGTTGCCATGGAGTCGGCCTTGAGCGCCATCCAAAGTCAGTCCGATTGGCTCTCCGGCCAGATCGGCGCCATCTCCCGCGGGTGGAGATAAAATATTAAGGAGGCTCGTTTGATGTTCGCCAATGCTTATCAGGCCTACCAGAAATCCAACATCCTCACTTCCGATCCCAAAAGGCTCGTTTTGCTCTGTTACGATGAGGCCATCGGCGCCCTTGCCCGGGCCGGGGAGGCCCTGGGGAAGCGGGATTACGAGGCTAAAGGAAAAGAGCTGGAAAGGTCCCTTGATATTCTCAATCACTTAAGAGAAAATCTCAATTTCGAAAAGGGAGGGGAGATCGCCGGACAGCTCGACCGCCTTTACGGTTTCATGATCGGCCATCTGATCAGAAGCGACCTCAAGAAAAACGAGGCCGGGTTCGGCGATGTGGCGGAGATGCTCCGGCAGTTGAAGGGATCCTGGGAGGCGGCCCTCTTTCCGCCTGCGGACAATCTTTTTCCCTTGAATAATCTCTCCGCCCGGGGGAAGTCCCCCGAGTTCAACCAAGACAGGAGATGATGAGCCTCGTTACATTAAGAGAAAGCCTGGCTGCGAAGAGGGAGGCGGTTTGGGAATTCCTCCACTTGACCAGGGGGATTGAGGCCGCCTTGGGGGAAACCCCGGATCCGGAAGAGCTGGGGCGGCTCTTGATCCGTCGCCAGGAGATTATCAGCCGGATCGAGGCCCGGGACGACGAAATTGCGACCCTGGCTTCGGAATCAGATCTCGCCTGCTGTCCTGAAGAGGAGAGAGAGGAGATCCTTGCCCTTTTCAGGGAGATCGAAGGGTCCTTAAAGGCGGCAAGCCTGGTAAATCTAGGATGCGTAACCCGGCTGGGTGACCTCCACGAAGAGGCGCGGCGCGAATTAATGAGCCTTGCCCCCGTCCAGAAGGACCTGCGCGGATATGGAGAGGGAAAGTTTCTCCCTCCGAAATTCCTGGATGTCAAAAGATAGGGACTTGTTGTATAGATCATGCTATGCTTGCGCACAATGAACCGGGGAGTAGTCTCTTGATAAACAGACCAGATACCAGCCAGGCGATCCGGATCTGGATTGCCGAGGATGAAGATGAACTGCGGGAGGTTCTAAGGGACTCGCTTTCCGGGGCGGGACGGATGGTCCGGGCGTTTTCGAACGGCAAGGGGGTTCTGGAGGAAATGCAACGGGACTCGTTCGACATCCTGCTTACCGATCTCTTCATGCCCGAGGTTGATGGGATAGAACTCCTCCAGAAGGTGCGCCTCGCTCATCCCGAAGGCATCGTGATTATCATGACCGGCTACGCGTCGGTGGATACGGCGGTCCAGGCCATCCGGGGCGGGGCCTACGATTACATCAAGAAACCTTTCAAGCTCAACGAGCTGGAGCTGATCATCAAGAAGGCCTGCGAAAGGATCGAGCTGATCCGGGAAAACGGCAGGCTCTTAAAGAAACTAAAAGACGCCAAAGAAGAGCTGGAACGTCTGAAGCTCTCCTGGGACGATCATTTGAACCGGGTTTTGGGCATCTGCTGGATGATGTTTCGGGAAAAGAGGAACAGCGAGTTTGATCTTGTCCTAAAGCAGTTAGGCGATATTAAACTGGATTTGGACTGGGGGATGAAGATCCCCGATGGTAATACCTTTGAAACCCTGCAGCGGCTGACCGAACTGAAAAAGGACAGGCTGATCACCGAAGAGGAATTCACCTCGTTCAAAAAGACTCTGCTCAACCGACTGAAAGAGGGGTAGGGCGGTTTCGGTCCTTAGATGCTTTCTAAAAAAAATCCTTTGACAAAGTGAAGGGATTCCGGGTAAGCAGAGCCAGCGTCAGATGACCGGGGCTTTGCTTAAGTTTCCTTAAGAGCTTTGAAAAACCGATTATTTTGTCATTCCGACCGCAGGGAGAAATCTTAAAGAGCCTAAATACATTAAGATTTCTCGTCAACAACAACACTCTCCAATACACTTTAACCATGGCTGATCAAACGATAGTCGAATACGCAAGGATTCCTCTGCCGGTTCTTAAGAAATACTCAAAGAACGCCAGGATCGGAAAACTCGTCGGCGGGGTCATGCATAACATGAACGGGGCCATGCAGATCCTCTCGATCCAGATGGAGATGGCGCAAAAGATGTCGGCAGTAGAGGACGGCCCTCCCCTCTTCAGCGAAAAGATCGACGCCTGTCTGGCCCAGGTGGACCGATTGAGGGCGATGATCGAGGTGCTGAGGCCGCAGGACAGGGATCCCGATGAAAGGGAAAAGGCGGACAAGATCAACCTCAACGAACTGCTGGAGAGAGACCTTGGCCTCTTCCATCACAATCTTTTCTTCAAGCATCAGGTCAAGGTGAAAAAAACCTTTACCTCCCGGATGCCCCTGATTCAGGGGGACGAAACGGATTTCAGCGAGGCCTTGATGAATCTCATCGAAAACGGCGTCGAGGCGGTGGCGGATTCAACTCGGAAGGAACTCGCCGTTACCACCAGGGCCGGCGACGGCCATATCCAGGTGGTGATCGCAGACAGCGGTTGCGGGATCCCCCCGGAACACAGGAACCATCTCTTCTCCCCCTTCTTTACCACCAAAAATGGCGACCATCAGGGGTTGGGGCTGTTTCTGGCAAAAAGACTTCTCGCCCCCTATGGGGCCGCCATCGAGCCCTTCTTCAGGGAAGGGGACACGATCTTTTCCGTCCGGATTCCCCTGGATAATACTTAAACCCCGGGGGCCCCTATTTCTTCCGTTCCCCGGCGCCGTCCGGAACCTGCCCGGGCTCCGAGTCGCTGGCCTCTTTATTCGTCAGGATGACAAAATCCACCCGCCGGTTTTGCGTCCGTCCCTCGGGGGTCTGGTTGCTGTCGATAGGCCGGAACTCGCCGTATCCCGTCGCCGAGATCTTCTCCGGATCCAGCCGGGTATGTTCCAGCAGGTAGCGGACAATGGTCGTCGCCCGTACCGTGGAAAGCTCCCAGTTCGAGGGAAACCGGGGGGTGTTGATGGGGACGTTGTCCGTATGGCCTTCGATCTTGATCTGGTTCGGGATGCTTGCCATGGTCCGGGCCAGAACCTTCAAGATCGGCTCCATCTCCGGTCTGATCGAGGCGTCGCCGGAGCTGAAAAAGATATGTTCCGAAACCCTGATTACAAGTCCCCTCTTCTCCAGAACGAACTTGATCTGGTCCGAGAGCTTTAGCCCTTGCCGGGAATTAAACTCCTCTCCCTTCTCAATCGCCTCGATCGCCTTCCTGATCTCCTCGGCCTTATTGATGAGGTTCCTCTCATCCGCCGATCCCGCCTTGCCGTCGATCGTCAGCCGGGGAACGATGCTGACACTGGTTGTCAACTGGGACGAAAAAACCCCGGGATCACTCTGGGGCATCTGGACCGGAATCACCGCCCCCAAGGCCCGCTGGATGGATTCGACGGCGGAGCCCATCTTTTTCGCATCGACCCGGGAACTGGCGTACATGGTGACGAAGAAGGCAAAGAGCAGGGTGATGAAATCGGCGTAGGAGACGAGCCATCGCTCGTTGTTTTCCGCCTCTTCCTCGACGTGTTTCTTCTTTTTTCTGGACATTGCTAATCTGCCTCCTAATGATCAAATCCCCGGGCGGTATCTCCTACCTGTCTTTCTCTGCCGTTTCGTTTGCGCCTTTCTGCTTCTTGGTCAGGAAGGCATTGAGCTTCTCTTCGATGAGCCGGGGGTTTTCGCCGGTAGAGACGGCCACCACCCCCTCGAGGATCATCTCCTTCACAATGATGTCCTCCCGGTTTCTCAGTTCCAGTTTCGTGGCGATCGGCAGAAAAAGCAGGTTCGCCGCCCCTACCCCATAGACCGTGGCCACAAAGGCCACCGCTATGCCTGATCCAAGTTTTGAGGGATCGTCCAAGTTTTCCATTACATGAATCAAGCCCAACACCGCCCCCAGGATGCCGATGGTCGGGGCGTAGCCTCCGGCGGCCTTGAAGACCTTAGAGCTCACCTTCCCGTGCTCGTCGAGATAGCTCATCTCGGTTTCCATGGCCTCCCGGATTGCGTGGGGCTCGATCCCGTCCACTGCCATGGTGAGGGCCTTCTTCAGGAAAGGCTCCTCGATCCCCTTGATCTCCTTTTCCAGGGAGAGGATACCCTCCTTCCGGGCCTTGTTCGCAAATCCCGAG